>PMIU01000080.1 GCA_003157195.1 Candidatus Nomurabacteria bacterium | reverse complement strand
AAATATACATTTCACGTAAAAGGCACGCATTGCGCATCTTGCAAAATATTAATTGGAGATATCTTTAAAGAACAAGATTTCATTTTAAGTTCAAAAGTGGATTTAAAAAAAGAAATTGTGGAGATCGAAACAAACAGCGACAAAAATGCGGAAGAGATAGCGCAAATTCTGAATGTTAAAATAAAACCAAACGGTTATGTTCTTTCGGTGGAAAAAATTATTTCCGAAAAAGAAAAAGATAATACTATCTGGCAAGCCATACCCATCGGTCTTGTGTTTTTGGTGTTATTTTTTATGCTGCAGAAGTCGGGTATTTTAAACCTAGGCATTGGCGGCAAGACTACGCCGGCGACGAGTTTTATTATCGGAATCATCGCTTCACTTTCGAGCTGTTTGGCTATTGTCGGAGGGTTGATATTGTCACTTTCCGCCAAAGTTGCGCAAGATGAAAGGGGTGGAGCAAAAAAGCCCTTGGTTTTATTCCATGCGGGCAGATTGTTCGGTTTTGCGATTTTAGGCGGAGTACTCGGATTGGTTGGCGAAGCTATCGGTGTAAATTTTGTTTTTTCCGCCATCCTCGGACTTATCGCCTCCGTCGTTATGATAATGCTCGGTCTTAATCTCGTTGGAATATTCAAGAAGAGCACCGTTACCTTACCCTCAAATATATTTTCTTTTTTTAGAAAAGTGGAACACGCAACTTGGACACCAATCTTGATTGGAGTGGGAACATTTTTCCTGCCCTGCGGTTTTACCCAATCGATGCAAATTGCCGCTCTTTCCAGCGGGTCGTTTATTTCAGGACTGCTCTTGATGTTTGCCTTCGCCCTGGGGACATTGCCGGTGCTGGCAATTGTTTCATTTGGCTCAATATCATTCGCGCAGTCCAAATATGCTCCGCTCTTTTTCAAGTCAGCAGGAATAATTGTGGTGGGACTTGGAATATTCGCATTGTTGGCCCAACTTGCGGGGTTGGGAATTATTAATCCCTTATTTAATATTTAAAAATCAAATGAACAAAAATACTTTAATCGCTATAACAATTATTTGTGTCGCAATCATTGCTTTTATTTTTATCAGTGGATCTGGCACTGGCAACACTTCGAGTTCGGCTGTGGAAAATACGCAAATGAAAGATGGCGTGCAATACATCACGATCAATGCCGGAGGGGGATATTCTCCACGGTTATCAACAGCCAAAGCGGGAGTTCCCACAAAATTAATAATGAAAACGAACGGCATATACGATTGTTCAGCTTCGTTAGTAATAAACTCTCTCGGCTATAGGAAAATTCTGCCTCAAACGGGAGAAACGGAGATAGACATCGGCACACCGCAAGCGGGTGTGCCACTCCGGGGCGTATGCGGTATGGGCATGTACAGCTTTTCGGTTAACTTCCAGTAAAAATGGTATAATGAATTTGTGGAAACAAATATTTGCAAAGTTTGCCATCAGCCTATACTTCCCACTTATTATTTTTGCCCAAACTGCGGCACGAAGGTGAATGAAGCCCCGCTTTCTACAAGCGCCGGAACGCAGGCTTGGATATACACACAGAGCATAATTCTTCCGATGGTTCTTTTTCTTTTTATTACCAGATGGCCGGGAATAAAATATTTCAAATCAGATGACCCCAAAGCAAAAAGAGTCGGACAAATCGCCTGGGCGTTACTTATCATCTCAACTGTTTTAACCATATGGCTCGCTTATGTGTGGACGGAGCAAACAATACAGTCATCCATTAACAGTGTCAATACAGATTTTAATTTCTAATGCAACTTTTATAACAGTTTTATCGTATATACTACATGCAAAAATTTTTTCATTTTCTAGAATTATATTCGGGGGCGGTGCTTCGCATCGGTATGGCGGCAGTCATTCTTTGGTTTTCTTTGGCGCAGTTTTTTAATGCTACACAGTGGACGGCTTATGTGCCAGACTCCTNNTTACACTTGTTTACTTTAATGCCATATTTGAGTTGATTTTTGGTGCAGCACTTCTCTTTGGCTGGCAGACACGCACTGTAGCACTCCTACTTGCTCTTCATCTCTTTGATATTATGTATGTCGTAGGGTATGGAGAAATAGGCGTGAGAGATTTCGGTTTGGCTGTTGCGACTTTTGTGGTGTTTATGAATGGTTCGGATGTGCTTTGCATTCAGCAGAAAAAATTTGTAAAAGAAATTCGGGAATCGTCCAATCAGTTTCCGTTGCAATCTAAAAAATTAATATAATGAAACCGCAAAACAATTTACAAAAAAATATGGGTATTACACTTGGCATTATAGTTATGCTGGGTGTTTTGTCTGTAACGATTTTCTCCAATAGTCAATCCGTAAATACGCCAGTCGCCGATACATCTTCACAAATCCCTACTTCTACGACAACTTCCAAAACTTCTCCTGTAAAAAAAGTTCCTACTCCCGTCGTTACCTCGACAACCCCAGAATATACGCTTGCGCAAGTCGCAACCCATTCGAATTCATCAAGTTGCTGGAGTGTGATAAATACAAGTGTTTACGATCTGACTTCTTGGATAAATAGTCATCCAGGAGGGAAACAAGCCATTTTAACTATCTGTGGCAAAGACGGAACGACGGCTTTTGAAAATCAGCATGGAGGCCAAAGACGTCCGGAGCAAGAACTCGCGTCATTTTTTATAGGAAATTATAAAAAATAAAAAAAGTGATCCTTACAGGACTGCATTTTCTACAATCTTTTGAAGATTAAGAAAATGGGAGTATACTTTTGTTTATGGAAATAGAAACTAAATCTTGTCAAAATTGTAAGAAAGACTTCATTATAGAGCCGGATGATTTTGGATTTTACGAGAAAATTAAGGTCCCGCCACCGACTTTTTGTCCAGAATGCAGATTGCAAAGGCGAATGTCTTGGCGTAACGAACGTGCTTTGTATAAGCGTAAGTGTGATTTGTGTCAAAAAAATATCATTGCGATGTATCACGAATTGGCACCTTTTCCGGTGTATTGCCGGGAATGCTGGTATGGAGATAGTTGGGATGCGACTTCTTTTGCAAAAGATTATGACTTTTCTAAAACTTTTTTTGAGCAATATAAGGAATTTTATAAAAACATACCAAGACTAGCTCTGTGGCAAAGAAATGTTATAAATTCGGATTATGCAAATATGGCTGCTGAATCTAAAAATATTTACTTGTCTGTTTCGGCAGTAGCTGGGTCTGAGAATGTTTTTTATTCAAAATGCGTTGATAAGTCCAGAGACATCATTGATTGCCTGAATATTATAAATGGTTCAGAGAGTTTATATGAAAACGTTGAAGCTCAAAGTAATTATAATTCGCAATATCTTTTACTATGTAGAAGCTGTATGGATTCTTATTATTGTGTTGATTGTATAAATTGCAGCAATTGTTTTCTTTCAAATAATTTGCGAAATAAACAATTTTGTATTCGTAATCAGCAATATACCAAAGAAGATTATTTTAAAGAATTAGAAAAATTCAACTTAAAAAGCAGAGCTTCTCGAGAAATTTTAAAAAAAGAATTTGAAGAAATAAAAAAAATAGCAATATTTCGTTTTGGCAATATCAACAAAGCTGTTAATTCTACCGGGAACAATTTATTGAATGTAAAAAATTGTAAAAATTGCTTTGAAATTTATGACGTAGAAAATGCAAAATATTGCTATCGTGCATTTAATTTTAAAGATTCAATGGATTTTGATTATGGGCAAAAATCAGAATTACTTTATGAGTATACAACAGGTGCGATGAATGATTACAATGTAAAATTCACTTATTCAGCAATGGAATTCATAAGAAATGCTGATTATACTGAGTCTTGTCGAAACTGCTCCAATATTTTTGGTTGTATTTCTCTTAGAAATGCGGAAAATGCAATTTTAAATAAAGTTTATTCCAAAGGAGAATATGAAAAACTACGAGAGGAAATTATAAGACAAATGAACGATATGCCATTTATAGACAAAATGGGCAGGGTATATAAATACGGCGAATTTTTTCCGATAGAAATTTCTCCTTTCCCTTATAATGATAGTCTGGCGCAAGAATTTTTTCCAATCACAAAAGAAGATGCTAAGAAAAATGGTTATCTTTGGCGAGATCAAGATATAAAAAGTTTTGAGATTACAATTCCGGTAAATAATATTTCAGACAACATAGATGAAGTAAGTGATAAAATCCTAGAAGAGGTTTTAGGTTGCGCTCACAAAGGGGAGTGTAGTCATCAATGCAATACAGCTTTTCGTCTGACGAATTATGAATTAGCTTTTTATAAAAAACACGATATACCGCTCCCAGTTCTTTGCCCCAACTGTCGTTACTATGAAAGATTTAAAGTTATGCCAGCATTGAAACTCTGGCACAGAACTTGTATGTGCAACAAAGAAAATCATTTTCACGGAACAGGGAAGTGTGAAGTAGAATTCGAAACCAGCTACGCGCCGGAAAGGCCAGAGATAGTCTATTGCGAGAAATGCTATCAGCAAGAGGTGTATTAATTCTCCTCCCCCTAATGTAGGGGGAGGTTGGGTGGGGGTATAATTTGAATTAGGGAGAGGTGAATAATTTCTGCACCACTTTTTATAATTATACCGTATAATACTTGTGGAAACCATTGACAAGGATATTTTAATTCGCGCTAGAGCGGGGGATTTGGAGGCGTTTGAATATATCTTGTCTTTTTACGAAAAAGTTATATATAATTATTGTTTAAGAATATTAAAAAACTCACAAAATGCAAAAGATGTTGCCCAGGAAACTTTTATAAAAGTTTACACACATCGCAAAGATATAGATCCAACAAAGAACATTAAAACCTGGATATTTACGATTGCCACAAACACTACTTATGACTTTCTAAGAAGCAAAAAAAGAAAAAACGAAATAAGTCTGGACGAAGAAAATGAAACAATTTCCAGTTTTGAAGCGTATTACCCACAAGCGGGTGTGGTTTCTGATGTAGAAAAAGCAATGGAACAAATAAATCCCGAATATAAAAAAGTACTTCTTTTGTTTTATCAACAAGGCTTTCAGTATCAAGAAATAGCCGATATGCTCGAAATGCCAATTAACACTGTCAAAACGCACATCAGTCGTGGTAAAGAACAATTAAAAGAAATTTTAAAAGAATATGGACAAAATTGATGAACAACTAAATAATTTTTCCACAGTAG
>PMIU01000095.1 GCA_003157195.1 Candidatus Nomurabacteria bacterium | reverse complement strand
AACGATAACTTCCGCGCAAGGCTGGGAGACTAGGAATCGAACCTAGATTGATCGCTTCAAAGGCGACTGTCCGACCGTTAGACGATCTCCCAATTTAAAATCTTTCATTTTAAATGTTCTACTATTCCCTCTACCCATCCATTTATTTTTCTAACCAAATCAGAACTTTCCTTTATATATATTCTCACTAAACCAAAATATGTATCGGGGTTGATGTTCCTTCTTTTTGTGCTTGGAATATTTTTTTTAAAATACACTCTAAAAAGTTTCTCAGAAAAACCAGTATGATGTGACCAATATTTGATTACTTCCGATACACGATATTTGTTATTATCGTGTAGATATATATCAAAAGAAATACGACCTTTATCTACATTAGCTTCTTCTAGCCAATTCAAGAATAACTTTATCATATAAGGGTCAGAATTAGCAAATTTGAGCGGAGAACCCGGATTATAATCTTTTTCCTTTGAACCCTCAGCCCAATACAAGCTTACACCCAATAAAAACAATTCTCGTTTTGAAAGAGGACCAATTTCAGATTTTGACCTTAAAATTATTTCTTGTTGTTTCTCGATTCTCTGTTTTCTTTTAGCCTGCCCGCCACGAAGTGACGCAAGTCTTTTAGCTTCAGTAAATATCTGTTTTTGAGCTTTAGCCATGCCGACTTCTTGCAACCAAATTGAGAGAGTGGATTTTGCCACAGGAACAGCCCGCAAAATATCGGAATAGGTTTTGCCCTGTTTCCGTAAAGCAATAGCTCTTTGTTTTTCTTCAATTTTTCTAATCATAGGTAGGACATTGGTATTATAACATTCGACCTATGTATGAATCAAGTGTTTTATAGAATCTTTATTCTTTGTTTATTATCTTCACAAGAGCAAGCTCGAGTGGTAACTCAGCGATAAATGCATTATCCATATTTTGATACGCATCCAGAAGGATGGCAAGGGCCGGAGAACGGAGCATGCCTTCTTTATCTTCTTTTACTAAAGATTGCAAAAACTCCAAATCCGCTTCCGATAAATCTCCCATCATTTCGTCTTTTAATTTCGGCGCGTAGCGCAGGATGATGGCCATTCTGAATTTTTGAATTATCAGTTTGAAATACAATTTGATGTCCAAATTCGCCTCGGATGCAGTTTTCACAGCCAAGATTCCCTTCTCTAAATCCCTCTCCGCGATGGCGGAGATGAAATCGTTGACCAAGATTGTTTTCGGCGCGCCGGTGATTTTCTCTACGTCTTCTATTTTTACTTTTTTATCTTTGCTGAAATTTAAAACTTTCTGAAGCTCTCCTAAGCCGTCGCGGAAAGAACCGTCGGCCAAGATAGCCAAAAGTTCCGCACTGCCGGCATCCAACTCAAAGCCTTCTTTCTTGGAAACATCCAGCAGCATTTTTTTCAACACAGTGTTCGTTGCTTTTTTGAAAGTGAAAACCTGGCAGCGGGAAATAATTGTCTCCGGCACTTTATGCAATTCTGTTGTAGCTAAAATAAAAATTACATGCTTTGGTGGTTCTTCTAAGGTTTTCAAAAGTGCGCCCCAGGCGTCTTTGGAAAGCATATGCACCTCGTCTATGATGTAAACCTTGTATTTTGAATCAAAAGGCAATACGCGCACACCGTCGCGAAGTTCCTTTATGTCATCGATTCCCCTGTTTGAGGCAGCGTCTATTTCATATAGGTCGTTTACCGATACGCCGATACTAGATGCAAAAATACGGGCCACAGAGGTCTTGCCTGTGCCTCGGGTGCCCACAAAAAGGTAAGCATGCGAAACTTTGTTGGTCTCGACTGAGCTCTCCAGCACCTTTACAATATGGTCTTGCCCTAGAACTTCCTTGAAGGTCTTTGGTCTGTATTTACGGTATAAAGCTAAGTCGTGCATAACATCAGTATAATACATTTCAGGAATTTTTCAAAAATTCCCTTATTATTTTTTCTACCTGTTTGGAGTTCTCGGTTTCCATTAGTTTCACCCGAAGCTCTTTGGCTCCCTCAAAACCGTTCACGTATGCCTTGAAATGCTTTTTCATCGTGGCAAAATTTTTATGCTTGGGCTTCAAAAGCTTTTCGTCAAAAATCTGCGTGTGCTCTACTAAAACTTTTAATTTCTCTTCAGTGTCAAAGAGACTCTTTGACATAGAATCCTTTGTCAAAGAGTCTCTTTGACAGCTACTAAAAAACCACGGATTCCCAAAAACTCCACGACCAATCATTATGCCATCACAGCCATACTCCAAAGCCTTACTTTCCGCATCTTTTAAATCTGTAACATCGCCGTTGCCAATAAGTAAAATATTCTTACCGCTTTTTTCTATAAGTTTTTTTATTTTTTTAATGTAATCCCATTTTGCCGGGACGAGCGAAAGTTCTTTGGCGGTGCGTAGGTGAATAGTCAGCGCGGAAATATCTTCTTTTAATAGTTCCGGTATCCATCCATCAATATCTTCTTTATTGAAACCGATTCTTGTTTTGACAGATACGGGAATATGCAATCCGGCAGCTAGAATGCCCTCGTGTGCCGCTCTTATGATTTCTCTAGCAAGCTTTGGGGTCTTGATGAGGCCCGCTCCGGCTCCCTGGCTGACCACCGACTTATCAGGACAACCCATATTTATATCTATTCCGTCAAAGCCCAAGCTGGCAACATATTGGCAGGCTTTTTTCATATTTTCCGGGTTGGCGCCAAAGACTTGAGCCACGATGGGCCGTTCGCGCTCGCTGTATGTGAGCATATATGATAACTTTTTCTTGGCCAATTTATTACACAGGCCGTCGGCGGCGACAAATTCTGTCCAGAAAACAACTCGGTCTTTGTTCTCTCTATCCTTCCCGTATTTCGCCAATATAAAACGAAAAGCGATGTCGGTGACGTCCGACATTGGTGCCAGACAAAAAAATGGTTTTTTTAAATTTGCCCAAAAATTATTCATGTTTTTTATTGAAATTTATCATAAACTTTATTTCCAAAACGCAGATCGATATACTGCAATTTCGCATAATTATTTTTAAATTTTGATTGCAAGGGCTCGGTGTTGAGCGCCGCCTGCAAATTTTCCGCAACATTTTTCAAATCCGCATCCGCGCGCAATAATATCTTGGGCGCATTCAGAAGTGTAGTCCCGCCGGAGAGGAATATTTGAATATCTCCGTCGGTTGTTATATACAAAGCCACGGGCTTTAACCCCAAACTGATTAAAACATCTTTAAAAGAAATTAATTGCTGAAAGTTTTGTTTTGAGAAATAAGAACCGAGCGGATTGGTGATGTCGCCGTAGAATTTAAAATAAACTTCGCCGGAAAAATAAGGTGCAGTATCAAAAACATAACCGCTTGCGTCTAAAAAGTAACAATTTTCCTCAGTCGTAGTCGGCACTGTTCCACACCAAGTATATGCGGCTGTTCTTTCGTTTACCGAAATATTTAGAATTTTATTATTATTGATTGATAAATTTATATCTTTCAGTCTGGCAAATTTATTTTGCAAATTATTTTTTATCCCATTTTCCGGATAGATAAGAATATTGCTCTTTGGAAAGAGCCATAAATATTTTCCGGCAATATCACTTTTTACAACACTTACAATCGCCTGTGTGTCTATAACTTTATTGCCGATAATTTCTATATCGCTTATTTGCAGACTGTTTAAACGAGAAAGATAAGCCAAAAAAGCGAAAATCACCGCGAGGGCGAGTAGAGAAACTAAAACTTTATTTAAAATAGCTCGTTGCCGATGCTTTTTTAATTCGGTCAAACGCGGAGAATTTAAAACGTTTCGTTTTGGATTCATAACATTTGATTCAGCAGAATCACCTACTGGGTGATAAACTCTTTATTTCCCATATATTTGCGCAAGACTTCCGGAATTTTAATAGAGCCGTCAGCTTGCTGGTAGTTTTCCATAATTGCAATCAAGGGTCTCTGAGAGATAACTGTCGCATCATTCATGTGAACAGGCTCTATTTTTCCATCACTCCTTCTTACTCTGGTATTTAAGCGACGAGCTTGAAATCCACCTATTGAGTCTGCGCTGTGAGTCTCTCTGTATTTATTTTGCCCGGGCATCCAAGTCTCAATATCTATTTGTCTGGTATCTGGGAATCCCATATCACCAGTACATACGGCAACGACTTGATATGGCAATTTCAGAATTTGCATTATGTGTTCTTGAATTGCCACTAAAAAATTTTGTTCCTGCATAGAATTCTCCGGCAAAGAAAAAACTTCCATTTCTAATTTATCAAACTGATGCTGGCGCAAAATCCCGTTTGTGTCTTTGCCTGCTGCTCCGGCTTCACGTCTGAAGGCGGTGGAATATCCGGCGTACCGAATAGGTAAATCTTCCTCTTTAAAAATTTTATTCATATGCATTGA
>PMIU01000096.1 GCA_003157195.1 Candidatus Nomurabacteria bacterium | reverse complement strand
AGCGCCACCCCTCAAGAGGGGAATAATACTTTACATTTCTAGGGTACTTGCTATACTATTTTTTGTCACTTTAATTTAACTTTAATGGGAAAACGAAAAACAAAAACACCAGGGAAGAATTGGAAAAAGTTTTGGAAACTCGGAATCGACGATTTCAACACTCAATTTTTCGGCATCAGTAAAGATGGAGAACTGACGGCGACAGAGGGCTATCATGTATACAACATAAACGACTTGGCGCAAAAATACGGCACACCACTGCAAGTGGTTTTCCCTTTTATTATCGAAGACCGCCTCAAAGACCTAATGGGTTATTTCCAAGCCTATATGAAGATTTATGGTTACAGGGGAAAGTTTTTCTATCATTACCCGATGAAAGTGAATCAAAACAAAGAGTTCATTCTTTCGCTTCTTTCCGAGGGCGCAAATCTAGAAGCAACCTCGGCCAACGAACTCTGGATTGTGAAAAAACTTTGGGAAGGAGAAAAGTTCAACAGCAAGATTCGCGTGCTTTGCAACGGTCCGAAGACCGACCAGTATTTGGATTTGATAGAAGAACTACGCGCAAAGGGAATGAATATCGTGCCGATATTGGAAAGTTTAGAAGAGGTGGAAAGGCTCTCGAAGTACAAAGGCGACATCGGCGTGCGGGTAGACCTGAATGTGAAAACTGATTCGCATTGGGATAAAAAGTTTGACCGTTTTGGGTTGTCGGAAAAAGACGCGCTCGATTTAAGTAAGATGAAGAATCTTAAAATTATGCATTACCATATGGGTTCGCAGATTAAAACTCAGAAAAGTATTTTCGAAGGAGTGAAGTACGGTTTTGGTATTTATACCCAATTGCAAAAAATACATCCCAATTTAGATACGATAGATATTGGCGGAGGATTTGGCATTCCTTATGAAAAGAAAAAGTTTTACACCGCCAAAGGAGTTTCCAGTAAGATTATAAAAATACTAAAAAGTCTGGCCGACAAAGCCGGAGTTAAACATCCGAACTTGGTGGTGGAATGGGGACAATACATTGTAGCTCCGGCGGAAATTACAGTTTATAAAGTGCTTTATAAAAAAATAATTCCTAAAGCCAATGCCAAGGCTTGGTATATAGTCGATGGGTCTTTTATGAACGACCTAAAGGACACTTGGGCTATTCACCAAAAATATCACACTATACCCGTCAATAATATGCAGGATCCACTCAAGACCACCTGGCTGGCGGGTAGCACTTGTGACTCGGACGACAAATACACAGCCGGTGGAAACTACATTCTCTTGCCGAAATTAAAAGAAGATCAAGATCAGCTGGTGGCAATGCTCGACACGGGAGCTTACCAGGATGGACTCTCTTCTCACCACTGCCTACTTTCCGCTCCGATGAAAATTGTGGCGCAAGATGGCACTATTAAAATTGCTCGAAAACGGGAGAATGCCGAAGCTATTGGCAAACTTTTTGGCTGGAACGGGGATCATAAATAAATTATGAAAAAAATCTTTTATTTTTTTATAGTAATTATATTTTTTTTGGTGGGATTTTCACTAATTCACACCACACCTTTACCCCTCCACTTCACAAGGGGAGGGGCTGGGGAGAGGTCAGGCAACATTCAGTATGTAAACATAGCCGGGCAGAACCTAAAAGTTGACCTGGCCTTAACGGAAGCAGAACAAGAACAAGGACTTTCGGGTAGACAAAGTCTGAATGAAAATGAAGGCATGCTTTTTGTTTTCGACACACCTGGCAAATATGCTTTTTGGATGAAAGATATGAATTTCCCGCTAGATATAATTTGGATAGGGGAGAATATGCAAGTGGTTTATATAAAAAAGAATGCCTTACCTGAATTGTATCCGGAAACATACGGCCCGGGGCTAAACGATGGAGATGCGAAATATGTTTTGGAAGTTACTGCTGGATTTTCGGATAAAAACAATCTAAAAGTGGGGGACAATGTAACCTTTACATATTAGTATTTTATAGTATAATCTATTTGGTCCTGTATTGGATAGTTACTCCCCGACCCAGGTCGGGGGGAGGAAAGTCCGAACACATAGTCCCGACGTTACGTCGGGACAAGCGTAGCGGGTAACGCCCGTCGTCCGCAAGGATAGAGTTGCGAACAGTGACGAGTCCTCCGACCTTGGTCGGAGGGGTGAAACGGTCCCGACGTAAAAAGTCGGGACTCCGACCCCGCAAGGGCGTCGGAGCAAAATACTTACGTATGTGCAAGATCGTGTCCAGCCCCACTTTTGTAAAAAAGTGGGGCTGGGAGAATCGCTTGAGTTCTTGAGTAATTAAGAGCCTAGATAAATTACTATCTGTAAAACAAAATTCGGCTTATAGATACAAGACCAAAAACATGAAAAATCCTCTCATAAGAGAGGATTTTTCTAATGGGCTTGCTTTTTTTTCGCAATATGCTATACTACGGGTGTGAGTGTGGGTGATATCCACATTTTTCGTAAACAATGTGTGTGCCGCAAGAACTCGTTTTGACTTCGGTCGAAGCGGGTTTTTGTTTTTCCACTATTTAACTAGCTTTTCATGTTCATATGTTATATATTTATCTTAATTTAGTATAAATTTATATTAAATAATTATTAAATTAACATAAAAATCACATGGACAACGATAAGCATTTGAAGAACTTTTTAGAAATTCCTTATGACGAACTTGAGGTTATGAATCTTCGCGCTAAAGAACATGCCGAAAAACTCAGCCCGGCAATGCTCGAAAAAGAATATCGCTTATATTTGCAAAAAGAAAAAAGAATCAAAGCTGTAACCCTTTGTTTTACAGACCTGGAAGGGCGTTTCCATATGCTAGATTATGACAAGAAATTTTTGCTGGATTCAGCCAGTAATTTGACCTTTGACGGTTCTTCCATTCGCGGTTTCAGCCAGCAGTCCGAATCTGACCTGCGGTTACTTATAGATTGGAGCAGTATTCGTTTCTTGCCGTCCGACATTTTTGGACCTGGCAAAGTGATAATGTTTGTGAATGTATTAGATAGGGAACACAAGCCGTATATTTCGGATTTTCGCGGTCAGCTCAAATTTTACGCGGAGCAAATTAAGAAAAAAAATGGTTTGACCGCTTTTGTCTCGGCCGAAGTAGAAGGATTCTTAGTGGATGGAATAAATGCCGAACAGGAATACGAAACAAAAGGTTTCAATCTCATTTCCACCGGAGGTTATTATCATTCATTGCCACTCGATAGATTGCGCCAGTTTATAGACAAAGCTGCCGAGGCGCAAAGGGCCATGGGTTTCAAAAACGAAAAAGATCATCCAGAGGTGGCTCCTTCGCAGTTTGAAATGAATTTTTCCTACTCTGATGTCTTGCGGGCTTGCGACAATATTCAACTATACAAACTCGTCTCTCGCCAGGTGGCAAACAATCTCGGTATGACGGCGACCTTTTTACCGAAGCCTGTTGTCGGTATCAACGGTTCCGGTATGCACACGAATTTTTCTCTGGCTAAAAGTGGCAAAAATATTTTTTACGATAAAAAAGGCAAAGACGGACTTTCCGCTATTGCTTGGGATTTTATTTCGCGCATATTAAACCACGCTTCGGAAATCTGCCTAGTTTTCAACTCCAGTGTCAATGCTTATCGCCGGCTGGACCCGCATTTCGAAGCGCCGAACCAGATTAAAGTTTCGCCGATTGACCGCGGCTCGATGATTCGTATTCCGATTGGCAACGAACGCTCCACGCGTATTGAAATCCGCTCCGTGGCTCCAGATGCAAACCCTTACTTGGCGCTCTATACGATTTTAAAAACCGGTTTTGAAGGTAGCCCGCTCGTCAAAGACAAAGACAAGCGTGACCGCGTGCGAGTCTTGCCAGACAATATCAACGACGCAATAAAGCTTTTCAAAAGCAGTGACTTTATAGGAAAAATTCTGCAAAAAATCAATCAGGAAAAATATGCGGATTTCAAACAGCTTGCCGCCGACCGCAGTCCAAAAGCTCTAGGCTCATTCATCAAGCCGTCTGAAGTTGTCTACCACCACGAAGTGACCAACCAAGTGCTTTGGAATAAATTCTAAATTTTGTGGACTTCATTGGACTCTATTGGGAACAAATCGTGAACGAATTGCACCAATGGCATAAGGTAATGACCTTTTCGCAGTCCTTAGATGGAAGTCTCACTTTTTAACGATCGTTTTCTAGTATGACAGACTTCAGATAAATTTTCAATGTTTTTTAATAAATTAGGTACAGCTCGACTTATCCCCTTGATAGGAATGACTACACGATTATAAAAAAGATCGTGCAGTGGCATCCATAACAAAGTCGCCATGTCGTCACTGCCATGGCGACTTTGTTATGGACTTATCATATAAAAATATAAACGAAGAAAATAAAAAATTACTTTCCGCGCTGAAATATCAGTCCATCGGTTTAAAAATTATTCCTGTCGGAGCAAATAAAAAACCCTTCTTTGACTGGAAAGAGTATCAAGACAGACCGGCAACTATTGATGAAATAAAAGAATGGTGGAAACAATTTCCAAATGCTAATCCTGCTTTAATAACTGGAAAAGTTTCGGGTGTTGTGGCTCTTGATATTGATAAAAAACACGGCAGAACTTCAAAAGAATTTCAAATACCTCCGACTGCTTGTGCAAAATCCGGTAATGGCGGAGAACATTTTTTCTTTAAGTATCCAAATACTCCTATCAAAACCAGTTCTGCTATTTCAGGACCTGGGGTAGATATTCGGGGAGATGGTGGTTATGTACTTCTTGATCCATCTGTAAACAAAACAGGTGGAAAATACGAATGGCTTATACCACTTGAAAATAAAGATGACCTTGCTGAAATGCCTGACTGGCTTCTAAATAAAATGACCTCCGAAGAAAGTCAAAATAAAAAATGGCTTTCAGGTAAAGACGGGGTTTCAGAAGGTCAGCGAAATGACACCGCCGCTTCCATGACGGGTAAAATTTTATCTTCCACGGACCCAAGGTTATGGGAAAGTATCGGTTGGGAGCAATTAAAGATTTGGAATAATAAAAATAATCCGCCCCTTTCTGAAAAAGAAATAAGGAGTGTTTGGGAAAGTATCAAAAACCAGCACGGTAAAAATAATCAATCACACCAAAAAATAAAAGAAAAAAATGCAAACAGCAAAGCTGTAACCCGACGCTTTTCTGATATACAGTCCGTTCCTATTAGTTGGCTATGGAAAGGACGAATGGCCTTGGGGAAACTTACCATGATTGTTGGAGATCCCGGACTTGGGAAAAGTTTGGTAACTATCGCTTTAGCAACTCACATTTCTAGGGGTTCTCCTTTCCCTGTTGATGGTTTTAAACCACCGCTTGGAGATGTAATTTTACTATCAGCAGAAGATGATCCAGCAGATACAATTAAGCCTCGCCTTGAAGCTATGGGAGCCGACTGTGCTCATGTTCACATAATGGAAGCCGTTCAAGAAATAAGCACTGAAGGCGAAACGACACAACACATATTTTCATTCAAGCGTGACATTAAAGCACTTGAAGATTTATTACTTAGCATGCCAAACTGTCATCTGGTAATTATTGACCCTGTTTCAGCATATCTTGATGGCACCGACAGCAACAAGAACTCGGACATACGAGGATTATTTACTCCACTGACGGAACTAGCATCAAGGCATAAAATAGCAATTGTATTAGTCAGCCACTTAAATAAAAATAGTGGAGAAAACGCACTTTATCGAACTACCGGCTCATTGGCTTTTATTGCCACAGTCCGATCCGCCTATTTGGTAACAAAAGACAAAAATAATCCCGAACGGCGATTATTGATGCCTCTAAAAAATAATATCGCAAAAGATAATACGGGGCTTGCCTACTCTATTTTGGAAGCGGAGAATAATCAACCAATAATTGCTTGGGAATCTGAACCCATAACAATTACAGCGGAGGAGGCATTAGCTATTCCCGAATCCAACGATGAACGAACTGAGACCGATGAGGCTGTCGATTTTTTACTTGATTTATTGGCTAACGGAGCAGTTAAAGCGGATGAGTGTCAAACAAAGGCACGACAAGCTGGTATCGGTAAAAAACCACTACGAACAGCACGGGAAAAATTAGGCATTAAACNNTGTGCCCAGCCCAAAACAGAGGGCATCTTGGGAGTAGAAGGGCATCTTGGAGATAAAAAGGTCGGAGACAATGGGGATAACACTAATCCACAAACAGGATTAGAGTTTTAGTTTTTGAAAATGCTATAATGAGTACACGACACGAAAGGTTGATAGGCGACCATAATTTTGTACCTGAAGAGGGGCAACGAGACCTTTTGTGTCGTAACAAAGAGTCGCTTCGTTGTCCCTCTTTGAGTTCAAGCCCTATTCTTTCAAAGGATACGATTAACGCTCTTGAAGAGCTTGGCGAAGTGTTAAGATGAATTCACAAAAGGATGGATTCTGAAGGTTATGAAATT
>PMIU01000043.1 GCA_003157195.1 Candidatus Nomurabacteria bacterium | reverse complement strand
GGCTTCGGGCTGGAATAATCAAGCGGCCTATGATGCAATTTTGGGACTGACGCCTAGAATAGTCTGTGCGAGTTTGATTGCTTACTTTTTTGGAGAATTTTCCAACTCTTATGTCTTGGCGAAAATGAAAATACTGACAAAAGGGAAGTGGCTCTGGACTCGAACCATAGGCTCTACGATTGTGGGTGAATTGGTAGATAGTGCACTTTTTATTATGATTGCATTCTTTGGTATACTGCCTGTACCACTTCTTTTGACATTAATAATTTCAAATTATCTGTTTAAAACAGCCGTAGAAATATTGTTTACACCCTTGACTTATAAAGTAATAAAATTCCTGAAAATAAAAGAGTCGGAAGATTATTACGACATTAATACTAATTTCAATCCTTTCACAATAAAATGAATCACCTTTTTGATATAACTTATTTGCTTACCACCTATGGATACTTAGGTATTTTCATAATAATTTTTTTGGAATCTGGAATACTTTTCGCTTTACCAGGAGATTCACTTCTTTTCACCGCAGGACTTTTTGCCTCTGCTTATAGCTTTAACTTATTTTTATTGATTTTTATTATATTTCTGGGCACATTTTTCGGGGGAGCGGTCGGTTATGAAATCGGCGTTTATTTGGAGAAATTAAAGCGGTATTCCTTTTTTAAGGTGGTGCTAAAACAAGAACACATCGAAAATGCGCATCAATTTTTCGATAAATACGGCAAGTTTGCGATTGTTTTTTCTCGTTTTGTGCCTATTGTCCGCACATTCACGCCCATAGTGGCCGGCATCGCCCGGGTGCATTACAAACTTTTTATTAAATACAGTTTGATTGGTTCTATTTTATGGGCCACAGTGGTCACATTGTTGGGTTACTTCTTGGGTAGAGCCTTTCCAGTTATCAAAGATTATCTTTGGGTTATCGCTATATTGGTGGTGTTGGTTTCCTTAATTCCAATATTGGTTGAGGTGATTAAAAACAGAAAGAGAAACGTTCTTTGATGCATCAAACCATTTTATTTCTTTATCTCTTTTAAACCAAGTCATTTGGCGTTTGGCATATTTAAGAGTTTCAAAAGTTACTTTTTCGGGCGTCGGTTTGTCGTATTCAAAACCGAATTCTTTTAGTCTTGTGTCGTCTATTCCTGATTTTTTTAATTTTTTAATTTCTTTCAATAAGCCATCTTGAAACATTTTTTTTACTCTTTTTTCTATTTTCTTCTGTAATTTATCTTCCGGCAAATATAAACCGATTTTAATAAATTCATACAGCGGTTCAACCGCTGAAATTTGGGGAACTTTGCCGAGCACCCTAGCTATTTCAATCGCCCTGATTAGTCTAACTTTGTTTTTTGCGTCTATTGTCTTAGCTCTAACTTTGTCTAATTTTTCCAACATCTTGAAGAGTTGAGGAGTAGTTTTGTTTTCTAAAATTTTACGGAGTTTTAAATTCGGTGGAACTTCCGGGAAAACAATACCTTTAGTTATAGCATCAATATAAAATCCGGTGCCACCGGTTATTATTGGCACCTTCCCACGTTTTAAAATATCAGCTATAGCTAATATAGCCAGTTTTTGATATTCAGCAACGGTAAATTTTGTTTTAGGGTTTGCAACATCAAGCATGTGATGCGAAACACCTTTCATTTCTTTTTGAGAAATTTTCCCGGTGCCAATATCGAGTCCTTTATAGACTTGCCTGGAATCAGCGGAAATAATTTCCCCGTTTATTTTTTTAGCTATCTTGACCGCCAAGTCGCTTTTGCCAGTTGCAGTTTGGCCTAAGATAACAATGACTACAGGGTAAGGTGTCATTTCAATATCTTTATATCAGCTCCAATAGAGTTTAAACGCTCAGCTATTTCCTCATACCCGCGGTTGATCATATAAACGTTTCGTAAAATTGAGACTCCGGGCGCAGCCAACATCGATATGAATATGACCATAGACGGACGTAAGGCGGGCGGGCAGACGACCTGAGCGGGCTTTAACGGCGTTCCGCCTTGGATATAGACTCGATGTGGATCGGCTAAGGTTATGTTTGCCCCCAATCTGTTTAATTCAGTGAAGTATATAGCTCTATTTTCATAAACCCAGTCGTGAATCATCGTTTGGCCCTTGGCGCGAATGGCTATCGGCACAAAAAATGGCAAATTATCTATGTTTATGCCCGGGTATGGGTTGGAGTGGATTTTGTCCGCCAACGCTTTCAATTTGCTTGGGAAAATTTCTATATCCGCAAGTTTGGTGCGTCCATTATAAGAAGAGTATCTTTTTAATATTTTAAATTTCAAATTCATTCTTTTTAATTTTTCCAGTTCCAGCGACAAAAAATCAATCGGGCATCTGGTTATGGTCAGTCTCGAATTCGTAACGATGCAGGCCGAGATGAACATCATTGATTCAATAGGGTCTTCGCTGTTCCAATATTCAACATTTTTATTTATTTCTTTTATGCCGTGCACGGTCAAAGTTGAGGTGCCGATGCCGTCTATTTTCACACCAAGAGCTTCCAAGAAAAAGCAAATTTCTTGCACCATATAGTTAGCGCTGGCGAAAGATATAACTGTTTCTCCTTCGATTAAGGCAGATGCCGTTAAAATATTTTCACAAGCCGTGTCTCCAGATTCATACATCACAATCTCCGCCGTCTTTAATTTTTTTGCATTTATTTCATATTTTTCAGAAGTTGTTTTTATTTTAACTCCGAGCTCTTCGAGCGCGTAAGTATGCGCGGCAATGGTGCGTTTGCCTAGAGTGCAACCTTGCGCATGCGGTAAAGAAAAATGCGGAAGCATATGAATTAGCGGCCCAATCAGCATTACAATAGAACGGGTTTTAGCTGCTGATTCGATGTTTATATTTTCCAATTTAAATTTTTGCGGAGGAGTTACAACGACAGTATTTTTGTCTTGCCAAACGACTTTCACGCCGATGCTTTCCAGAATTTCGATCACCCTGTTTACTTCTTCAATTCGGGCAATACCGTGCAGGGTAGTGACACCTTTATTTAATAAAGAAGCGCAAAGTAGTCCCACAGAGCCATTTTTGGAAAAGTTCGTCTTGATGCTTCCATGCAGTTTCTTTCCGCCGTTTACTTGGAAGTCAATCGAACTCGCTAATTGTATTTTTGTTTTTTTCATATGTGTGCCGCGGGAGAGAATCGAACTCTCATGAGGTTGCCCTCACATCATTTTGAGTGATGCGCGTCTACCAATTCCGCCACCACGGCATATATAGATATTACTTTATTTTTGTTTCAAAATCAATTTTACACTTTTTATGAACATAATTATTAAATTTTGCTAATTTTTTATTTTTTAAAATGTGCTAAGATAGGTTCATGTCCAACTTGTATTCCAACTCAATTTTCTGGATTGACACCGACAAGATCAAGCCGAATCCTTATCAGCCAAGGCGGGATTTTGACGAAGCTAAATTACAGGATTTGTCCGATTCTATAAAGCAATATGGCGTGCTGCAACCGCTGATTGTTTCCAGAGTGGAAGTGGAAAAAGAAGGAGGTGGACTGATGACTGAATACGAATTAATAGCCGGAGAACGCAGATTGCGGGCTGCCAAGTTGGCAATGGTGCCGCAAGTGCCTGTGGTTATCCGCGAAGGCGACACAGCTATTATGAAACTGGAACTGGCTATCATTGAAAACTTACAGCGCGAAGATTTGAATGTCGTCGATCGCGCGCGAGCTTTTTTCAGACTGGTAACCGAATTCAAATTTACCCATAATGAAGTCGCTAAAAAAATGGGCCGAAGCAGGGAATACGTTAGTAACTCACTTCGCATTTTGACCTTGCCGGAAGAAATCTTAGCTGGTGTCTCGGAAGGAAAAGTCACCGAAGGTCACACTCGACCGATTCTTATGTTGGCCGACCATCCGGAAGAACAGTTGGTTTTGTTCAAGGAGATTGTCTATAAAAAAATAACAGTACGCGAAGCTGAAAGGTTGGCAAGAAAGATAGCCTATGATCGTGTGCGCAAAAAAGAGTTTATGCCTGATCCGGAGATTGTCGAGCTGGAAGAAGAATTTCAAGAGAAACTCGGCACCCGCGTACATATAGACCGAAAAGAACTTGGTGGTCAGATTAAAATTGATTTTTTTTCCACCGAAGACTTGCGGACAATTTTAGATTTGATTCAAAAAGGAGGAGTTGAAAAAAAGCCGGACGAATTACTGGAAAATTACATTGACGATACCCAAAAAGCTCCGACGCCTGAAGGGGTCGGAGTCCCGACTGAAAACGTCGGGAAAGAAATCAAACAAGAGGACGACACCGACCTATATAATATTTCCAATTTCAGCGTCTAGGATTGGCCAAAAGATTTTAGTCTGGCCAAGAGGCTGTTTTTTTCCATATATGACCGGATGTGCTTTTTAGCAATGGTTGTTTTCACATAATCCAACCATTTACTGGACGGTTTGGAATCTTTTTTGGTAATTATCTCCACAATATCACCATTTTTCAACACGGAAAAAATAGGGGACATCTTGCCGTTTATTTTTGCTCCGAAGGTATGGTCGCCGACATCGGAATGAATGGAATAAGCGAAATCAAGCGGAGTGGAATCTTCCGGCAGGTCGATGACGTCTCCCTTCGGAGTGAAAAGAAAAATCCGATCGTTAAAGAAATCCATTTTTAGATGATTAATGAATCTCTTTGGGTCGTCGGGAAAATATTTCAATTCCTTCAATTCATCAATCCATTTGAATTTATTTTTTTCGTCTGCTATTTTTGTTTTTTTGTGACTTTGTTCCTTGTAAGCAAAATGCGCCGCGACTCCATAAGCCGCTTCGGCGTGCATTTCTTTAGTTCTAATTTGAATTTCCGCCACTCCTCCTAAACCCGTAAAAACAGTAGTGTGAATGGACCGATAACCGTTTGGTTTCGGCACGGCAATATAATCCTTGATTCTGCCCGGGAGGGGATTCCAAATGGAATGCACTATACCCAGAACCCGATAGCAATCTTCCACAGTGTCCACCACGACTCGGAGAGCCACGACGTCATAAACTTTATCAATATCCATTTCGCGCTTCGAAAGCTTTTTCCATAAACTATATTTATGCTTCATTCGGTAGCTAGTTTCCACCACCTTCACTTTGTTTTCCTTTAATTCTTTTTCCAATTTTTTCTGCACATCGGTTAAATTTTTTTCGTAAAAATCTTGTTTGTCTTTTATCAGCTCTTGTGTTTGCTTGGATTCTTCGGGGTAAGCATAGGGAAAAGCGGCGTCTTCCAGCTCGCCCTTCAGCTTTCCCATTCCCAGGCGGTTGGCGAGCGGAGCATAAACTTCAATAGATTCCATGGCAATTCTGCGTCTTTTAATTTCCGGCACGAATTCCAAAGTACGCAAATTGTGTAGCCGGTCAGCAAACTTAATGATATCCACCCGCAAGTCATG
>PMIU01000057.1:161-5028 GCA_003157195.1 Candidatus Nomurabacteria bacterium | reverse complement strand
AAATTACCGAAGATGAAATGTTCGCCGCCAAAGAAGAATTGCAGAAAATCACCACCGAAGCAAACACAAACCTAGAAGCGATTTTTGAGAAAAAGGAGAAAGAAGTTTTAGGATAAGATGTAGAGCATATGAGTGTCATTATTTTCATAATAATTTTATTGGTGCTGGTGCTAGTCCATGAATCGGGACACTTTTTCACTGCAAAGAGCTTCGGTATCCGGGTGGATGAATTCGGTTTCGGTTTCCCGCCTAAATTATTCAGTAAAAAAATAGGGGAGACGGAATATTCCATCAACTTATTGCCTTTTGGCGGCTTTGTGAAAATTTTCGGAGAGAATTTCGAAGAAGCTGATACCATGGATGTTGGATTTTTGAAAGAAAATTCGAAACAAGATTATTCGCGTAGTTTGACAAGCAAACCGAAATGGAAACAAGCTCTAGTGCTTTTCGCTGGTATTTTTTCCAATTTCCTGCTGGCCTGGCTCTTGTTTTCTTTTGGTTTTATGTCCGGGTTGCCCACTTCAGCCGGCGCGGAACCTACCGGCACCAAACTTTCAGACGTGCATTTGACTGTGGTTTCCGTTTTGGCAAAATCTCCCGCCGAAAGTGCCGGACTCAAAGTTGGCGATAAAATACTTTCGATATCTCTGCCGGCTTCTTCGAAGAGCACTGACACCATAGAAAATCCAAATCCGGACCAAGTGCAAAGTTTAATAGCTTCATATGGCACTCAGGGTGCGGGTGGAGTAGCTATAAAATACAACAGAGCAGGCAAGGAAAACTACATCATTATGAACCCTGATGTAATAGGGGGAAAACCACACATAGGCATTTCTATGGATATGATAGGTATGGCCAAATTGCCCTTTTTTACCGCTCTTTGGCAAGGAATGCGCTTGGACTGGTATATGACCCAAAACACCGCTGTCGGGCTTTATACGCTCATCGCGGACGGCATAAGGGGCAAGGGGAGCTTTGCTGCTGTGACTGGCCCCGTGGGTATGGTGGGCATAGTTGGGGACGCCTATAAATTCGGCTTTGTATACCTTTTGTCTTTTGCCGCTCTTATTTCCATCAACCTGGCAATTATAAATCTGCTTCCGTTTCCGGCGCTGGATGGCGGGAGACTTTTCTTTCTACTGATAGAAAAAATTAAAGGATCGCGTATAAATCCAAAAGTTGCCAATATGGCCAACATGATTGGTTTCAGCGTGCTGATTCTCCTGATGCTCATTATCACTTATCACGATGTGATTAAGTTTTTCTAATTTTCTGCAAAAAATAATTAGTTATCCACTAGTTCTTTGACTTTTTTCATAAACTTATATAGTATAAGGGTGTTTTGAAATTTATTTTTTGCAAAAATGTCTAAAAAAACCAGTAAAAACAAGGTAAAAAATTTAGTGAGCGTAGCAGTACTTTGCGGTGGGCCATCTCTCGAGCGTGGTATTTCGATGAATTCAGCCAGGAGTGTCTTGGATCACCTAGGCAGCCAGGGTGTGGATATTGTACCCATTTATTTCAATGAAAAAAGAAAGCCATTTAAGATATCTGTGGCCCAGCTTTATTCCAATACTCCATCCGATTTTGATTTTAAATTGGCAGAATCCGGCAAGGAACTTTCGAATACGGTCCTGATTAATATTCTTAAAAAAGTCAGCATTGTTTTTCCTTGCATTCATGGAACATTCGGCGAAGATGGCGAAATCCAAAGTTTTTTAGAAAAAAATAATATTTCTTTTATCGGCTCGGGGTCATTATCTTGTAAATTAGCCTTTGATAAGCACAAGGCTAACGAATATATCCGCTCACTCGGATTTTATGCTCCGCAATCCATTGTTTTAAAAATTACCGACTCTAAAAAAGAAATTGCCAAAAAAGTAACTGCTTTTTGGAAAGCTGAAAAAATAACCCGCGCTATAGTGAAGCCTGCCAGTGGCGGCTCCAGCATCGGCGTGTTCTCTACAGAAACAATAAAAGACAGCTTAAAAAGCATTGAGAGTTTGTTTAGTCGACGCATGGATACTCGCGTAGTGCTGGAACCGTTCGCTAAAGGCAAGGAGTTCACCGTCATCGTCCTTCAAAACAGATTCAATATGCCGGTCGCCATAATTCCCACTGAAATGGAATTGGATTATACCGAGCATCAATTTTTTGATTTTCGCAAGAAATATTTACCAACTCGCCAGGTGACTTATCATTGTCCGCCCAGATTTAATAATGANNTTTCCGTTTTTGGAATGCGGGACTTCGCGCGGTTCGACGGCTTCCTGATGCCGGATGGAAACATTTGGTTCTCGGACTTCAATCCGATTTCCGGAATGGAGCAAAATAGTTTCCTTTTTCAGCAAGCTTCGCGTATCGGCTTTTCCCACCAAGACCTTCTGCGTTACATTGTGAACAATGCTTGTTTGCGCCGTGACATACCAACAACAATTCAAAATGTTTCTGTAAATAAAAATAGAAAACAGGTGGCTATTCTTTTCGGCGGAGAAACTGCAGAGAAGCAGGTGTCACTAATGAGCGGAACAAATGTCTGGCTCAAATTGCGCGGTTCAAAAATCTATAAACCGAGTCCTTATCTGCTTGGGCCCAAAGGAGAAGTTTGGGAATTGCCCTATTCCTATATTCTAAATCACACTGTGGAAGAAATAATAAGCAACGCCGAGAGAGCGAAAGGTGACATTGAAAGGCTTTTTTTCTTGATTGAAAAAGTAAAAATAAAATTATGCCTACATGAAACTGATGCCACTGAGGATCTTTTTGTGCCCAAAAAATATTCATTAAGTCACTTATTGACTCAATATCCGTTTTTGTTCCTGGCTCTTCATGGTGGATTCGGAGAAAACGGCAGCATTCAGAAAATTTTGGAAAATATGAAAATCAAATACAACGGCTCCGGCAGTATCGCTTCGGCTCTGTGTATGGACAAATGGGAAACCAACGAAACTCTGGAAAAAGCCAATATCAAAGGTGTCAGCGTCGCCAAGCACGTCTTGTTTAAAATAAAAGATGTTCCAAAAGACATTGACGACAGCCTGACCGAGGTGCATTGGGATATGATTCTGGAAAAACTCGGGACGAAAACGGTTATTGGGAAGCCCCGAGGCGACGGTTGCTCGGCGGGCGTCGTTCGGCTTTTCAATAAAAAAGATTTAGCCACTTATGTTTCTTTTATTAAAAATAAAGTTCCTGTGGCCAAGGCGCACACCTTCACAAACCAAATAAACGCCATCGATATGCCCGAGGGAGAGGTGCAAGATATAATTTTTGAATCATTTATCGAGACGGATAAATTAAAAGTGCGTGGAAGTAAAATTGCTTATACTCCAAAGAGCGGATATGTGGAGATGACGGTGGGCGTGCTGGAAGATAAAGGAAAGATAAAAGCTTTGTCGCCGAGCATAACCGTTGCTGAGATGACGATATTGAGCGTCGAAGAAAAGTTTCAAGGTGGCACCGGCGTGAACATCACTCCTCCGCCGAAAGAAATTATTTCCGCCAAGAATATAAACAAAGTAAAGAAATTAATCGAGGCTGTTGCAGAAAAAGTCGGTGTTCGCGGTTACGCTCGGATAGATATTTTCGTACAAGTCAAAACAGGCAATATTATCGTGATTGAGGTTAATACTCTGCCGGGGCTGACCCCTTCCACGGTCATTTATCATCAAGCCCTAGCGGAAGAAAAGCCAATATTCCCGAAAGAATTCTTGGAGCTCTTAATTAAAAATAAAGGATATTAGCGCCAATGACAACACAGCCTCTTTCTCATATAGAATTATCGAAGAAAAACTTAATTCACAATATAAAAACTCTAAAAAGCTTGGCCAAAACCGGCACGAAGTTTTCTGTGGCTATCAAAGGCAATGCTTATGGCCACGGGCAGAATGAAATAGCCAAAATTTTGGAACAATATGTGGATTATTTTCAAGTAAATAGCGTTGATGAGCTTGAATTATTGCGCAAGGTTAATAAAAAGAAAGTTCTTCTTTTGGGTTACGTGCAAAAGAGCGATTTGAAAAAAGCGATAAAGTTTGGTTGTGTGCTATCTGTGTTTTCTTTAGAACAAATGTTAACAATTTCTGCTATCGCAAAGAATGTTAACAAAACACAAGAAGTGCATATACCAATAGATGCATATCTTGGACGTGAGGGATTTTTACTTACTGAATTACCGAAAGTTTTTGCAGAAATAAAAAAATGTAAAAATATAAAACTTACCGGTATTTATGCGCACTTTGCAAACATTGAAGACACAAATAATTTCACGCATGCGAAAAAGCAGATAACGATTTTTAATCAAGCGGTAAATTTAGCAAAGAAATTTGGTTTCAAAAAATTGCAAACTCACATTTCCGCCACTTCGGGACTTCTGATTTACGAGAAGAACAAGGGCATAAACTCTATCATTCGTTTAGGTATCGGGGTATATGGTTTATGGCCATCCGAGCATATAAAATTTTTATATAAAAATAAAATGGAACTCAAACCAGTAATGTCTTGGAAAACCAAAATTGCGCAAATAAAAATTTTGCCAGCCGGAAGGACCATAGGCTACGGGCTTTCGTATATGACCTACGAAGAAACGAAAATAGTAATTATTCCGCAAGGTTATGCCGACTGATTGGCTAGAAATCTTTCAAATAAAGGAGAAGTTTTGATTGCCGGCACCAGATGTAAAATCTTGGGTAGAATAGCAATGAATATGTGCGTCGTGGATGTGACCCATCTGCCAGATGTGAAATTAGAAGACGAGGTTGTTATTTTAGGCAAGCAACGCGGAGAAGAAATCACTGCCGAAGAAATGGCGAAAAAGATTGATACAATAAACTATGAAATAACCACGCGCTTGAGCGCGCTTTTGCCG
>PMIU01000057.1:0-137 GCA_003157195.1 Candidatus Nomurabacteria bacterium | reverse complement strand
AAAAAGTATTGCAAATGGTGTCGCAAGCAGACCAAGCATAAAGAGATAAAGAAATAGAAATTCTATTATTTTCATGCTACACTTAAAACGGCTTAGGGTCGTTTTTTGTTATCAAATAAGGGCGATTAGTTAAGTGG
>PMIU01000015.1 GCA_003157195.1 Candidatus Nomurabacteria bacterium | reverse complement strand
GCTTTACAAAGAACTACATATATATTATAACAGATTTATAGAAAATTACAAGGTATTGAAGATATAAACGGTTTTGAGCATTCCAACATCTATAATTTAGCCCTAAAAGCCCCTAGAGATGGTTTTACCCCCGTTCCCCTTAAAGATACTAATTCAAGTAAAGTTTTGATATAATAAAAAAATGGAAGAAAAAATTCAAGAAACGTTAAAACCCACACAAGAACAGTTGGTGGTAATAGAATTGGCAAAACCGGAAGACTGGCAGGCGTATAAAAGTATTTGGCTGGACGCTTTAGATAAAAGCCCAGAGGCATTTCAATCGAGATTAGAAAAATTTGAAAAAAGAACCGATGAAGAATGGCAAGCCGACCTTAAAAATGACAAAAGGTTGTTTATTTTTGCAAAAACTGATTCTACTGTAAATGGCATACAAAGCATAGCAAGTGCCATAGATGAACAAAATGGATTTTGGCTTATTTCAAGAGTTTATACTAGACCCGATTTCCGCGGGCAAAATCTTTCTGAGAAAGTACTCAAAATGGTTTTAGAAGAAGTTAAAAAGAGAGGTGGAATAAAAGCTAGACTTACCGTAAGGAATGGCCCAAAACAAGAGCCTGCTCGAGATGTTTATCGAAGGAAACTTGGTTTTAAAGACACAACTCCATGGGATGAAAGCGTACAAAATAGTTCTTTTCTGGAAAAAGATTTAAGTGTTCCCGAAAAACCACCTTTTTTATATCATGGTACACTAACTAGCAGTATCACTATCTTAAATCCGAGAATCAGACATGAACCCGATGATGCGAAAATTCCTCGTGTTTATGCTTCCCATTTACCAGCATTTTCCGCTGCTCATTCTTGGGATTGGTCTAGCAACGAAGGAGTCAATACTACAGTAGAGGGAGATGTGGTGACATTAGAAATTCCAAAGAATTTACCAGATTTAGAAAAAAGACTAAATATGCCTGTTTATATGTACAAAGTGCCAAGTGGTAGTTTCAATAAAACAGGCGAAGAAGGAACTGGAAATACTTACAGTTCAGCAGAAGAAGTAAAACCTGTTGGCAATCCAGAAGCATTTAATTCAGTTATTGAAGCAGTAGAACATTTTGGCGGAAAAGTTGTTTTTATAGATAAAAAATAATTTATGGAAAAATTAAGAAAAAATAATACAACTGAAAAATTAGAACAAGAATTAGTTATAAGGGCTAAGTATTACTTTAAGGGCTTTGGTTCATACTTACAGGGTTTATTAGCAGACCTGGACAACATAGTAGAAATTGGAAGGACACCTGAAAGAGAAAAACACACTAGAGATATGATTGACAAAATGGTTAGCCTTTATCAATCAATACCATTTGAACAAATCACCAACCATCCAGACTATGATTTACTATTACAGATAAATGACGCGATTTCTAGACTTGTTCCAAAAATTGAGACTGTCATAGGTGGAGGGAAAAATATTGACGAGAGTTTGGAACTTATAAAATTGATATCAGAAAAAGGCATGGAATACAGAAATAGACTTTCGACCCTATTAAAACAAATAAATTCACAACCAGGTCATGAAAAAGATGGCTTTAAAATAACCGATATCCATGGAGTAGATTGGAAATATCCTTTTTAAATAAATTTATGAAAAAAGAAACTCCAAAGAAAATACTTATTGTTGGAGATGCTGCCAGGGGTAAATCTACGCTTGCATCAAAAATTTCCACAAAATTAGGAATACAACATTATTCAACTGATGATTTCTACTACGAAGTAAAGTTTTCAAAATTACGAGATAGACAAGAAAGTATCGATAGCATTTCAAAAGTATTTCAAAATGAAAAGTGGATTGTTGAAGGTACAACTAGACATTTAATTTTAGCTGGTCTAGATTCTGCAGATATAATTATTAATCTTAGATATAAAAATATACCTACCCAATGGCTAGTTCTAATAAAAAGATATTTTAAGAGGCGCGGTGAAGTTGTTGAAAACATTGGAGGGTTATTACACCTCATGAAGCATGTTCTGTATAAAAAACACCATCTTGCTCATAGAAAAGGTAAATTAACACCAACTGAGATTATTGAACCTCATAAACACAAAGTAATCACGCTTTCTTCTTTTAGAGAAATTGACGAGTTTTTAAATTCTTTATAATAAATACCTAGGTTTTTACCTATTTGATACCCCCTAATTTAGCCCCAAAAGCCCCTAGGGATGGTTTTACCCCTGTTTCCCTTAAAGATACTAATTAAGAATTTTAGAAAGGATTTTGAGAAATAGATGTATTGATATATTCTTTTTTTAGGTATAAGGTAAATTTGAAAGAAGATCTTCGAAAGGAGTAAAATGAGCTACCTCAAGGGGCTCTTGGCTGTAAACTCGGAACAGACCGTGAAGTTCTTCCTCGGGCATCTAGGGAAAGGAGTTGCTCCGGGGGCAACAGAGGCCGAGGTGATTTATGTGGCGAGCATCCTAGCTCACTACGCACATACATCGCGTGGTGATACAACAAGCATGCCACTCTCGGGGAGCCTTTACGAGGTCCTCGAAAGCTTCGTTCTGCCCGGATTTACAGCAGAGGGAGCATCGGGGCTGCAAGACCCCGAGATACTTGAGATTGCCGGATCTCAGACGTTGCTTCTGGTTGGATTCTTCCGCGACCAGATGCGACGAAAACACAACCTGGGATTTTACGATAACCTAGGGCGAGGGTTCTTCGGAAGAGCGAGCAATCGCTTGCATCACGGGGGAAAAGCGGATTTGCTTCGGCAGGTCGCGCAACATTTCCCGGGGTGGGCGGCCTCGTGTTGCAAGATGAGCAGGACGCTTCGTGAGGAGCGGTACCTGCTTAAGATGTAAAAGGGAGAGCACCTTGAAAAAGATAACTTATCCGCACCATCGGCGACCACAATCGCTCGGTGGTACGGACAGCTCTGCCAACATCTCGTACGTGCCAGGGCGACTACACAAACACTGGCACACTCTGTTCGGCAACATGAACGCCGAGCAGATCGCCAACAAAATCAACTCATTCCCATGGAAACCCGAAGGGGTGACGTTGGTGTGCCGGTTCATCAACGGCACGGAAGTTCTCCTTCGCGGGGGACACGACTCAAAGAAAAGAACTAAGTGTCAAACAGCATGGAGCAGGTTGTTTGGCAGAGTGACTTTTCGGGAGGCTATCGACTACATCAACAGCGTGTGGCTCGATGCGAGCTACCACTTTTATGTGGTCAAATAATCAACCGTCTTTTCAGGGGAAACCGCCTGGGAGGACGGTTTTCTGCTTTTAGCTTATCTCTTTTGGGAGTATAATATGTATATGCCCGACGAACCATTAAATAACGAGCAAATAGAGCCTTCTAGCCCATTACCCATAGATACAAAGGGTTCTGAACTCCTTAATATGCCCCTAGAAGCCCCAGAATCCCCTAAAAACGCAGATAT
>PMIU01000017.1 GCA_003157195.1 Candidatus Nomurabacteria bacterium | reverse complement strand
ATTCCGCCCGCCAGAATAATTCCGAAATAGGAAACTGCCCAGAAGGGATTATTCGGCGCCCAAATTGCAACCCTGTCTCCTTCTTTTATGCCCCGGCTTAATAAATAATTTGCCATTTTTAAAGATAAAGAATAAAACTCCAAATAGGTATAGGTGAATCTCCTGATGCCGGTTCTGTAAATAAACACTTCTTTATTTCTTTTTTCAAAAAGTCTGAATAAATCGATAAGTGTTTTCATAAAATTACTACCGCAATCACGTAATCTCCCGAGTGGGAAATGCTTAATTCGGTGTTTTTATTTTGGACAAGAGTAGACCGCAAAAGGGGTTTGCCTTCGGCTGTTTTTTCGACCCAGACATCCAGCCAGTCCTCCTTTGAACCGATAGCTTTAAAAAATGCTTCTTTAGCGGCAAAAACTCCGGCCAAACTTTCCAAAGATTTGTTTTGGACAAGCTCGTGGGATAAAAAAATCTTTTCCAATTCAAGATTTCTGAGTCTCTTTTCAAATTCAGGCAGAAAGACCAAATCTATTCCAAGCATATTTATACATTCTGCTTTGCAGAAAGAAGATTATACTGCTCTTTGGGGTTTTGCTCGCCAAAAATAAAACTGGTCGAGACAAACCTATTCACTCCGACACTTTAGGCTACAAGAATTGTTTTATCGTTTACTCCTCCGTCAATTTCTATCGGAAGAAGTTTCTCAAGTTTTCTGACAGCATTTACCTTTTTTAAATATTCGGGATTAAATTCTTGCCCCGATTGCCCGGCTTTTATCATCATTATCAAAATGCANNTCCAAATCATCATAGGAAACTTTAAGTTCCGAAAGATTTGTCGGCCCGTCAACCGCCAGTCCTGCTTCGCCCAAAAATTCTGCCTTGCTTACAAATTCAGCCTGATCAGGCATTTTTTCGATATGTCCGATGAATCTCTTAAACCCGGCCTTAGCCAAAGGTTCCAGATATTGAATGGGGTCGTCTACCATCAAATGAGCTTCAAGAAATAAATCCTGAGTATATTTAGAAAATGGTGCAGGATCTAAAAAAGTGATATTGGAGTCAAATTTACCATCAATAAAATCAATATGAGCGGGCATAGCCGAGTTTGACCCGGCAAAAGATTTAACGATTTCCAGCTTTTTTTCAATCTCCTCCCAATTTTTTTCCAAAATTCCGGGAATAATCTCTGCCATAAACCAATTTTACTTATAAAATCATTGNNCTAAATCAAGAAGAAAATTTATTTTCCGATTATCACCAAGGCGTCCACCGTAGAATCCGAAGATAGGTCCGCTGTCGCGCTTGCAACCGTATAGCTGAAACCTAAATCTTTTTTCAACAATGCCAGAAAATTAGATTTCGTACTCTTTACTTTTATTGTGACGTCCTGATAATCATAGTTGTCGGCGTTTCCCGTGGAAGAAATTTTGTAACCAAAACCTTTAAGCACGTCTGCTCCTTTGCCCGCAGCTCCTACTTCTCCACTGCCGTTCTGAACTTCAACCGAAAGCGTACTCCTATCCAATCCCGTTGACGGATCAACAGGATTCACCGCATTGGCGGTTGGAGTTACGGTTGTTTCTCCTGTTTCTTCGGTCGGGCTTACGCTTGGCGCAGGAGTGTCTGTCGGAAATTGAAATTCGGTCGGGGTAGGAGTTACGGTCGGTATTTCTTTATTTTTACCGGCTCCGAAGAAAATATTTTTAATCAGAAAAAAACAGCCAACAATAACTATAAAAATAAGAAGATAGATAAATTTTTTGGGTTTTTTCGGCATCTCGGGAGAGGAATAATTATATTGATTAATCGGCGACTGAAATGAGCTGTCTTCCATGGGGAAAGCATAGCAATTTTCCGCTCCTTTTGCAACATTTGCTATAATGACAAAGCTGCATGAAAAAAATTTTACAAGCCTTAATTTTTAGTATTTTCTTAATATTATTTTTTCTATTTAGAGTAATAAATTTTAATTATATTGTTAAGGCGGACAACAATGACAATTGCGATCCTCAAAAAATATCAGCAATTGCGGAAATAGATCAATGCCTTACCGATACCGAGAAAGGCTTGGAGTCGTCAATAAATGCCACCAGACCTTCGGAAGCTCAACTTGAAAATATAAAAGCCAGAGTTGCCTTCATTGAAACAGACCTTATCAATAAAAAAAAGGAGATAGATGACGGATATATAAATCTTGAGAATAAAAAAATAATTTTTGATAAAACAGTCGCTAAAAATTATATTGAGAGCTATACTAATAATTGGCTTTCCGACCTTATCGGTTCCGAGGCTTCAGGAATAATACAAAACCTTGCTTATCAAAAAGCTAAAGCGGATCAAGATAAAGTAATCATTACCAATATCGCCCTTACTATTACCGATTTGGAAGAAAAAAGGAAAAGCTTGGAAAGCGAAGAATCAAGATTAGCCGTCATCAAAATAAAACTGGACAAAATAGTGGCTGAGGCAAAAGCTTATCAGGCAAGTCTTTCTAATAAAATTGCAGCTCTTTCGGCCAGACAGCAGGAAATATTAAGTCAAAGGCTGTCGGCTTTGGGTATTCCTTTATTTGCCAGCTCTCTGGGCGCATGCTCAAGCGACATCGGCAAAGATTCGGGTTTTGGCGGAGG
>PMIU01000054.1 GCA_003157195.1 Candidatus Nomurabacteria bacterium | reverse complement strand
ACCTCATCATCCACGACTAGGGCCGGAAGCGCTGTGTCTTTGATTTTGTAGATTTGGAGCATTGAGGTGACGGCGGAAAGGTCGGTACTGTAATCAAACGAATACACGCGCAGTTCTGGGTACTCCGTGCGCAAAGTCGAGAGCACAGAGCTCTCTTCTTGGCATAAACTGCAATTTGCCGCCGTTGTGTAAAAGTAAAGAATAAAGGCGGACTTTACTCCACAGCGAGCGGAAATTTGTTTTGCTAAAAGATAATCTTTGATTTGTAACAAGGCGTAATATTTTTTTAGATAAGATACCTGATCAGTGGCGCCCAGGTTCTGCTCGCTCCACTCCAATTTATTGCCTAGTTCGCCCAACTCCGGAGAATAAACCGAATCGGAAATATTCTTGCAGGAAAGTTCGGACAATAAAGAAAATTGTGTTTCCGAAGATAAAATATCAATAGAGATATTGTCTTGGATGCTTTTGAGTTCGTTGATTTTCTGGTTGCCAAAATAATTACTCAAATAAATAGCCGTAAAAAAAAGACACATAGTGATCAATAAGACAATCAGATATTTTTTCCAGTCAAAAGTGTTTGAATTCATATTTTTATCTCCAAGCTGGTTTTCTTTTTAGTAAAGTATCATAAACGGCTTGCATCAGCCAAAACGGAGCAACTAAACTGAAAATGGGGAAATAATACAGCATATCCATTGAAAAACCCCACTTCCCTTCAGTCATTCTTCTGCCGAAAATCATCGAAAAAAATACCAAAGAATAAGTGACAATAATCAACAAGAAAAAAGTCTGCATGTTGAAGAAAAACGGATCAAAAACAAAACTTTTTACGCTCAGATGAAATCCGACTGTTTTTAAAATTACGAGCTTTGAATATAGGAAAGTTCCTGTGGTGTAAACTATTCGCATAAAAAGATAAAATACGGCGACAACAGAGGCAATGCGAACAGGCAAAGTAAAAATGGAAAAATTGCCGTATTTTTTCTTGAACAAAACGCCTCGGTAATCAATAGTGTTGTTGATGAAGCCGAAAATCCAACGTAAGCGCTGACGATAAAGCTTTTGAATAGTTTTCGGCGTATTGGTGTATACGAAGGCATCATTGCAATGCTCTATTTTGTAATAATTTTTCTGCATTCGATATGCTATTTCCATATCTTCCGTATTGTGGCCATGGCGATAACCTCCCAAATCATCGAACACTTTCCTCTTGAAAATTGTCAGCGGGCCCGGTGTCACATCGATAGCTCCTAAGAAATCAAGCATCTTTTTGAAGTAAACACCCATATAATATTCGGCTTTCTGAGCACCCTGAATGAAATTTATTGAACTACCTAAAACCACCGATGGAACGACTGCCATTATTTTTTCATCTTTTTCAAAATAACTCATCAGGCGAACAAGAGACTCCGGGTCTGCAAAAGAATCCGCATCCAAGCAACCGAAAAAATCCGTTTCCAAGTTTTGGAGACCCAAATTAAGCGCAGTGAACTTTCCTCCGTTTTCTTTATGGAAAATTTTTATGTTGGGATATGAAGAAAATTTATTTATTACGTTCAGTGTATTGTCCGTAGATCCGTCGTCAATCAGAAAAATTTTTACTTTATCCTTTGGATAATCTAAACCAAGAAGCGACTGGATTGTTCTCTCAATCGTGGTTTCTTCATTCCAACAAGGTACGGTAATGGTCACCGCCGGATAAGATTTCAGTTTGGTTTTTCCATTTCTGATGATTATTTTTTTCCTGTTTTCCAGAAAAGTAACAAAAAAGAATACCTGCACATAAACAGATAAAAAAATAAAAACATCAAGGATTATGGTTCCGATTGAAGTCATATGCTTATTTTTAATATAGCATTTTTGGCGAAAAAAGCAAACCCCGCATCAGAGCAAAGCTCGATACGGGGCAAGCAAAAAAGCAAAAATATTACATATACTACATTCCCTTGTTCATATCCCCTCCAGCGCTGCAAGTTGCGCACGCTTCCATACACTTTTTGCACTTGCAACCGAAAATTTTCATAACCGCCGCGATACCTACGAGCACATATACAATAGCCTCAACCGTCGGCCAAGAACCGAGAAGCAGGTTCACAACGTTCCAATTACTACCGCTGCTTACTAACATTGCCAAACCTACCAAACCCCAATTCAAACCCCCTATGATAACCAAAACTCCACAAATCTTGCGACAAACACAACCACCTCCACATTTTCCATTACACATATATTTTNNTTACACATATGTTTTAATCGTTAAACTTCTCCTGCCCAAACGACTATTCAGGCAGGCTTAAATTATTAATACATAAATTGTACCACATAGCTCAAGTATGCTATAATGGCTTATTAACAGTTTAATTTTCCGCCAAAGGCGGATAAAAATAAAGAAATGGAAGAGGAAAAAAACATTGAAATTAAAGAGGCAATTACGGTTGTAAAAAATAATAACAATCAACAAATAGTTGGGGCTATAATTTTAGCGGGAGTTTTGATAGCCGGAGCGATTTTATTAAGGGGTAGTGGAGCGCCTACCCCAAATGTAGGAGGTGTTAAAGTGGCAATAGACGAAGCCAAAATAACCAAAGCCGTTCCAATTTTTAGCGCCTGCTTAGATTCTGGGAAATACACTCAAGCAATCGCGGATTCTAAGGCAGAGGCTACAACTGCTGGAGTAAATGGAACACCTAAAGGATTTATTTTAAGGGATGGTAAGATCATAAACACCATCGATGGCGCTGAACCGTTTGCAACTGTAAAACAAAAAATTGACGATGTTTTAGCTGGCAAAGGAAAAACAATTAGTAACATAAAATTGGCACCGGTTACTAGTTCGGACTTCACTTTAGGAAATCCCCAGGCAAAAGTTGCTTTGGTTTTATATGAGGATTTTCAATGCCCTTTTTGCGGAAGATTTTTCAGTGATTCAGAAAAAACAATCAGGGATACTTATGTGAAAAATGGGGATGTGCAATTTGTTTATAGAGATTTTGCTTTTTTGGGACAAGAATCCATAAAAGCAGCCGAGGCCGCAAGATGCGCTTCGGATCAGGGTAAATTCTGGGAATATTATGATTATCTCTTCACTCACCAAAATGGAGAGAATCAGGGAAATTTCTCAAACGCTTACCTAAAATCATTCGCAAAAGAACTTGGTTTGAAATAAAAATAACCAACAATCAAAAAATCCCCCATTCGGGGGATTTTTTGATTAATCAAAGTAATTTTTCAACCTTGAAATTTTTTCGTGCTGACGAAGTTTTTCGTGAACTTTGGCCTCAATCTGGCGGATACGTTCGCGAGTCACGCCAAACTCTTCCCCTACCCGCTCGAGAGTGTGCTGAATGCCGTCTATCAGCCCATAACGCATTTCTAATATCTTTCGTTCTTTCGGGTTAAGCTCATCCAAGACTTCACGAATTTGGTCGGAGAGAATCCGGCGGGAAGACTCTTGGTCCGGACGCAAAATTTTATCATCCGGAATGAAGTTTTCCAAGGTCGACTTGTCGTCATCATCCCCGACCGGCTGTTCAAGCGACACGGTTTCTTGGGAAATATTTTCAATCACATGAATTTTCTCAACTGGTATACCCATCTCGGTGGCTATTTCTTCGGCCAGTGGCTCTCTGCCCAGGTCTTGAGAAAGACGACGGTGGGTTTGTTTGTATTTGGAAATCGTTTCAACCATATGCACCGGGATACGGATAGTGCGAGACTGGTCGGCTAGCGCGCGGGTGATAGACTGGCGAATCCACCAGGTGGCATA
>PMIU01000041.1 GCA_003157195.1 Candidatus Nomurabacteria bacterium | reverse complement strand
AAATATCGGACAAAGTTTTTATGTGCTTGATCTTCCAATTCTAAACGATCAACTAAAAACAAAATTCGCTTTGCATTTCCTGTTCTCAAAAAGAGTTTAATAACAGCGGCGGAAATAAGAGTTTTACCTGTTCCAGTTGCCATTTCAAAGAGAAAGCGGTCATTTCCAGCTTCTGCAGATTTTTGCAAAGCATGTATCGCTTTGAGTTGATATGGGCGCAAAATCCGCAAATTTTCTTCCCATAAGTACTGTTCGCGTGTTTCTTCTTTGATGTAACGAGGATCATCTTTGAAACTTGGATTTTGTGTCAATGCAATATAGTCGGCTTCAACTTTTTCGTCTGCTAAGCGTTGGTTGTCGGGTTTAAAATCTTGTCTGTGTTTCAAAGATTCTTGTGTTGGAAATTCGGTGATAACTTCGGGATCGCCTCTTTCCAAATCCCAAAAATAATGAAGATTGCCATTTGAGAGAATGACAAAACGAGCATTTTCAGTGTGGGCATATTTTCTCGCTTGCTCCTTTCCATCTAGTGGATTTTTATCTTCCTTTTTGGCTTCCAAGATAACGAGAGGAAAACCTTTTTCGTCGAGCAATAAAAAATCAATAAAGCCGTTTTTTGTAGATTCAAAATCTTCGCCAAAAGCGTCAATGTCTTTTTGTGTAAGTTTTACATTTGGCTCAAGAGAAATGTTTGCTTGTCCTTTTTCATTATCAAAAAATCGCCAATCTGCCTGTTCAAGCAGTTTGTTTATTTTTATTCGTGCTTTTGCTTCTTTAGAATTTGCCATATTTTTATTTTAAAAGCTCATTGGTTGAAACATTTAATGCTTTTGCGATTTTTGCAATAGTTGAAAGTGTCGGATTAGTTTTGCCATTTTCAATATTGCTTATAAAAGCTCGGCTGACGCCGAGCGAACGAACTATATCGCCTTGCGATACGCCCCTTTTGGTTCTAATCCGTTTCATGTTTTTACCAAGCTTTTCCGACTCGTTTTTCATTATTAACAGTATAACTCTTGCTATATTATACCACAATATTATATTATAAGATAATACCCTCAATCCCATCGCCCATTCCGAAAAAAGAAAATCCGCGCGAAATTAAATATGCATGCCTGCCCGCCATTGCCGAGCAAAGCGAAGGCAGGCGGGGAGTTGCGATGGGATTGAGGGCAGACGACGAGCTTTAGCTCGTCGTGGCGGAGTTCATTGAGTTACCACATTATCGGAGCGTGGTAAAAAGTTTTGAAAAATGAGAGGCGTGGAGCGTATTACTTAGTTTTCTTTGTTTTCAAAATAAGTTCGTGCAAAGGATAGTAATACTCCACAAAAAGAAACTTGGTCGGCAGTGAGCGAAGAATGCGGGCGCGCCGAAGGCGCGCAAGGTGGGCAAAGTTTGAAATCCGCCCTACGGGCGCAAGCGAATTCGGTGGGTGGGCAAAGAAACAGAAATGAGATAGACACGGACTCTTTTTTAATAATCTAAAAACATATATGAACAAACCAAAATATTTTCTATACGCGCGAAAAAGTAGCGAAGATGACGACAAGCAAGTCATGAGTATAGAAGCTCAACTTTTTGAGCTTCGTGAATTCGCGCATAAAGAAAATCTGCAAATTCTTGAGGAATTTACAGAGTCAAAAAGCGCAAAGAAACCGGGCCGTGAAAAATTCGGCGAAATGATGGCGCATATCGAGTCAATGGACGGAGTGGGTATTTTGGCGTGGCATCCTGATCGCTTGGCAAGAAATTCCATTGACGGAGGACGCGTCATTTACGCCGTGGATACGACCAAAATAGTTTCTTTGCGTTTTCCGACATTTTGGTTTGAACCAACCCCGCAAGGGCTATTTATGTTGCAAGTGGCGTTCGGGCAATCAAAATATTACTCTGACAATCTTTCCGAAAATATCAATCGTGGAATCCGACAAAAACTCCGCCGTGGTGAATGGCTGACAAAAGCGCCGTTTGGTTATGTGAATAATGTTAAAACAAGAAATATTGAACCGGATGTGGTGAAAGCTAAAATTATCGTTCGCGCTTTTGAAGAATTTGCGAAAGGCAACCACGGTTTAATTTCATTAGCAGAGTTTTTGTCGGAGCTTGGAATCTGCCAGAGTAATGGAACGCCACTTGCCAAAGCTTCCGTCTTTAGAATATTGCGCAATAAGGCATATATCGGGCTTACGAAACATCACGACGAATATTTTCCCGGAAGCTTTGCGCCAATTCTTTCTGCAGATTTATTTGAAGCTGTGCAGAAAAGATTAGCCGAGCGAGGCCGTCCCCGCAAAACAAAAGTTGGGCACAATTTTCCTTTCACGGGACTTTTTGAATGTGCCGAGTGTAAAAGTATGATTACTGCTCAATGGGCAACTAACCGCTTTGGTACTAAATATCGCTATTATCGCTGTACGAAAAAGAAAGGAAATTGTGGACAAGAATATTTGCGGGAAGATTCACTCGTCTTTCAACTCAAGGAACAGCTTCAAAAAATCTCCCTGCCCGACGAATGGACAGATTACATGTTGCGAAAAACTGACGAATGGGAAAAGGAGGAAAAAGTCTCGTCGGGCAGTCAACTCGGGCGGATAAAAAACAATGAGCAAGAGACAGAACAAAAGCTCGATGAGTTAGTGAGTTTGTATCTAGACGGCGATATACCAAAAGAAAATTATATTTTTAAGAAAAATGAGCTTTTGAAACAAAAAGTGTCTCTCGCTCAAAAAATGGACTCCGCCCGAGCCGATAGAAAGAATTGGGTCGAACCCTTGCGGGAATGGATTTTAGATATTAAAAAAGCCACGCAATTGGTTTCAAGCGACAATTTTTTTGAAATTCGTGATTATTTCAAAAAAATTGGAACGAACCCTCAATTGCGTGATAAGTCCGTCTCAATCTCATTTTGCCCACCCACCGAATTCGCTTGCGCCCGTAGGGCGGATTTCAAACTTTGCCCACCTTGCGCGCCTTCGGCGCGCCCGCATTCTTCGCTCACTGCCGACCAAGTTTCTTTTTGTGGAACTGGGGGAAATCGAATCCCCGTGCAGAAGGTT
>PMIU01000085.1 GCA_003157195.1 Candidatus Nomurabacteria bacterium | reverse complement strand
GAGCTTGCCTCTAAGGGGTTAAAGTTTTTTTTAGGCTCGAAACTTCTGACAAGAATTATTGCTCCGATTATCCGCAGAAAGTTCGGAAAGAATTTTCAATTGTTTGCTGTCGGAGGGGCAAGTTTACCGATAGATATTTTTGAATTTTGGCAAAAAATGGGAATAATCGTGGTTGAAGGCTATGGTTTAACAGAATGTTCACCGATAGTGTCAGGAAATACTATTAGAAAACAAACTCCGGGATCAGTAGGTAAGCTTCTTAAGNNAAAGGCAGGAAAAAAGACATCATTGTCAATGCATCGGGAATTAATATCTATCCCGATGAAATTGAGGCGGTTATTAATAGAATAGACGGAGTAAAAGATTCATGCGTAATCGGACTGGACAGAGGGGAAGGGGAAGAAGTCCATGCCGTATTTCTTCTTAAAAACAAAAGCGTGAATATTCATAGGATTGTTCAGCTGGCTAACGAAGAACTGGATCCCCTGCAGAGAATTGAAGGTTTTTCAGTCTGGAAGGAATATGACTTCCCCAGAACTACAACCTTAAAAATTCAAAAATTTAAAGTTAAGGAAATGATTTTAAATCAAAACAAAAAAGAAAATTCAGAATTAATCAGCGATTCTTTTCTGTCTCTTCTTGCCAATGTCAGCCGTAAGAACCCGTCCGAAATTAAAGAGAATTCGGTTTTGACTTCCGATTTGGGTCTTGATTCATTGTCCAGACTCGAACTCGTAAATTATCTGGAGCAGGAATACAGAGTTGATATGGAAGATTCAATCATTAATAGTAAGACTACCGTTGCGGATTTAAGAAAGTTGCTTGAAAAAAAAGAAAAAACCAAAAAGCAAAGAGGTCTCTGGTTATGGTTGAATAATCCTGCAGGTCAGACAATACGGGAATTTTTAGATATCGTGATACAGAGATCGGTTTACAGTCTGTTTTTTGATTTGGAAGTTCACGGTCTTTCTAATTTAAGTAACCTGAAAGGTCCGGGTATCTTCATTGCCAATCACACAAGTTATCTTGATCAGCCGGCAATAATGTCTGCCTTACCGCGGGAAATCAGATATAAAATAGCCAGTGCCACCAGAGAGGAATTTTTCTTCAGCGAAGAAGGAACGTCATTTATCAAAAAAATTCTTTTTCCTTTCGCTATGATAGCCGGTAATGTTTTTCTGCTTCCCCAGAAAAGCGGATTCAGGGAAAGCTTGAGCTTTATGGGAAGCCTGATTGATAACGGAGTCAGCATTCTGATTTTCCCGGAAGGGACGAGAACCAGAAACGCAAAATTACAGGAGTTTATGTCCGGTCTCGGGTTAATGGTCAAAGAGTTTCAGGTGCCGGTTGTTCCGGTCAGAATTTTCGGTATGGAAAAAATATATCCAAGAGGCGCAAAAGTTCCCAGAAAAGGGAAATGCCGGGTTATTTTCGGCAAACCGATAGAATTTACCACCCAAACGCCTAATGAAATTGTAGAAATTTCCCGTAAGGCAATTTTTGACTGCAGAAGATGAGATACATCGGTTACACATTTGAAGTAGAATAGCCTCCTCAGATTGGAGGTGAAACCGATGAATAAAACAAGAGCGGAGAGAAATCTCCCGGCAGGCTTTAGGCAAGCATACTTTCCGACAAGAGAGGTAGATACAACGCCAAAATGGGACGCACTTCGAATAGAAGGGAGAAAGAAGCTGTCTTTGAAAGCACAGCTAAAACTGGAGTGGATTATTTTCTATCATACACAGGGAGGAAAAGATGGTACGAAAACAGCCAGGCAGTTTGGCATAACCCGTAAAACATTCCATAAGTGGAATAAGCGGTTTGAGAGTCGTAATTTTGTGGGATTGGAAGAAGTATCCCGTGCGCCACATACCAAGCGGAAAAGAACAACCACAAGGGTACAGGAACAGCAAATTATCAGATTGAGGGAAAAACATATCCGTTGCGGTAAGATGAAACTGCAAAAAAGGTATACACGTATCTATGGAGAATGGATATCCAGTTGGCATATCCAAAAGATCATAGAAGATAAACAACTCTACTTTGATAAAAAACGTATCCAACAACAGAAACATAGAAGAAGTGTGCGTAAAATACAAAACAGAAAACGTATCACTGCCTTTACAAAGCAACCGATCCCTCATTATCTCTGGCATGTCGATACGGTTGTCTTTACCCTTCCTGAAGGAGGATATCGTTATCTCCTAACTGCAATTGATGAAAACTCAAAGCTTGCATATGCCAATCTTTATACGACCCATACCTCACGAAATGCCTCAGACTTTCTTCTGCGACTGGAGTATCTTACCGGTAATCAATTAATCAATATTCACCATGATAACGGATCTGAGTTTGCAAAAGAGTTTATCGAAGCCTGTACAAAACTCAATTTGCAACAATGGTACTCCAGACCCCGTACTCCCAAAGATAATCCGGTATTGGAACGTTTCAATAGAACCATCCAGGAGGAATTTATTGAAGTTACAGACGTTGACCTTGCAGACGTAGATTACTTTAATAAAGTGCTTCTCAAATGGCTTATTGACTACAACGAATACCGACCTCACCAAGCCCTTGACTATTTAACTCCTTTGCAGTATCTTGAAAAATACTACACTACCAAAGACAGAGTGTCACCGATGTCCCCGTCTTATACAAATGATTGACAACAAAAGTAAACTCTGATATAAATCACTCTGATGAATAATGCAGAAATAAGAGCCACAACATCTTTCCAAATCCCTCCCGAAGCAAAACCTTTCCCGCGCATAGTGACGGAAAACGAGCTAAATTATAAGGAATTCAGTCAACAGCCGGAATACGTACAGGCCAACAGAGAGCTAATCAGCAATTTCGTAAAAAGACTACCCGATAATTTTAGACATGTGGACATAGCCACCGGTACGGGGCTTATCCCCCAACTTATAATCGATGAGGCAATTAAAGAAAATAAGACAGGGATAATCTTCGGCATTGATCCGAACGTGACATCGCTAAATATGGCCAAAATAAATGTCCGGGGCACAGATAAAGTCAGAGTTGAATTTATCGAAGGAATGGGACAGGATTTAAAGCAGCTCCTTAAGGGAAAAATTCCGCCTGAAGGAGTTGACGGAGTCGGCATCCTGGATGCCCTGCATGAAATTAAAAATGATGAAGATAAAATATCCGTAGTTAACAGCATGGCTGATATTTTAAAACCGGAAGGATTATTCGTTTTCAATAGCGCTTTTACCACGATGGGGGGAAGCAAAGAAGGCATGACTTGGGGAAGATGGAAATCCAAGGCAATGGAGTTGTTTGGCCGCAAAAGAGACAGGAGCATTCAGGCTATGCCCATTCATTCTCCCGAAGAGTACAGGAAAATAATAGAAAATGCAGGCCTTAATCCTGTTTATGAACGGTTGAAGATAGTAATGCTGACCCAAGCCTCCCTGGAAGCCATATCCAAATATCCGGCTTTTTCTACCGGGGTGCTTGAGGATATGCCCGGACAAGAGTCGATTCCGATAGTAGACAAGTGCAATGCCATGATAAATGCCCTAAGATCCTTAGACATTAAGGGCCTTCCCAGGGTCTGGGATGAAATAATTGCGGAAAAATCAGCTACGATCGGCCCTTCGGGGACAATCTTCGGGAAATAATTAAAAAAGAGGAAATTTAGAACAGAGCTTTTTCACTTCCTTAGAAATTCCGATCAGCTTTCTATTTTTATAAACCTCGCCCTTAAACTTTTTCCAGAATTCTTTTCTTTTTTCCCTATCGCTTGGGAAAGGATGATTTGAAACTTCAGCAATGGCTTCATTCATCCACTTGGCAATCTTTACCATTTCTTTCTCCTTCATCCCACGGGTCGTGATAGCCGGTGTGCCGAGTCTTATTCCGGAAGGATANNTTTGGCACGCCGTTTTTATTAACCACAATTCCCGCTACCTCCAAGGCCAAAGCAGCGACCGAACCGTTAACTTTTTTATTGCGAAGATCAATGAGTAATAAATGATTTTCCGATCCCCCGCCGACTAAATCAAACCCATATTTAAGAAGTTCTCCGGCTAATGTTTTGGAGTTTTTGACGATCTGTACCCCATATTCCCTGAAAGCGGGTGTTGAGGCTTCTTTCAAGGCCACCGCTATTGCCGCCGTCTGATTGTCGTGCGGCCCCCCCTGAAGTCCGGGGATAATGGCCGTATCGATTTTCTTCCCCAAATCAGGGTCTTTTTTCAAACCTTTATCGGTAACCATGATAAGCGCTCCCCTTGGTCCGCGCAAGGTCTTGTGGGTGGTG
>PMIU01000111.1 GCA_003157195.1 Candidatus Nomurabacteria bacterium | reverse complement strand
AGCGCAGTCAATCTGGGCGGAGGAAATATAAATATTTCTGGAGCCAAAACATTTTTCGCTATACATTGCCTCATATAGACCTTCGGATGGGCTTAATATACCCATACTGTCCAATGTATCTTTGGCATCCGCGGCATAAACCAAATACATGCAATCTTGAACTTTCCAGGCCACCATGGTCATAAAACAATTCTTTCCATAAGCAAAATCTTGCGTATATTCGCAATTTTCACTGCCTATGCCATTGTCATTCATTAAAGCAATTGCCGGAATTTTCTTTCTAAAATCCGAAAACTGTTCAAAAAACGATTTCGAAAAATCAAAGTCTTGAGCATAACTTTTCGGATCCCACTCATCGCTCCACCAGCATTTATTGCAATAGATTATTTGCGGATTATCCGGCGAGTAAATTGATNNGGGACTTTGATTTTTTCGTAAAAGCCGAAATCGTCTGGCTCTATTACAAACTTATTTTTACAATTTTGACATGTTTTAGTTTCCATATATTTTACCCCTACCCGGCCTCCCCCTACGTAGGGGGAGGTGCCAAAGGCAGAGGGGGTATGTATCTTGATTTTACAATTTTTTTGGCAAAAATGCATCTGTATGTTATTCTTGAAGAGCAAATGATTAATGGATTTATTCTAAAATACAAATTCCCGGCTACGGTATTTTTTGTCTCTATTTTTTTAATTCTTTCTTCTTTAATTTTAAAAATGGAGCAAGAAAAACAGGCTGAAATAAATTATCAAAAATTTTTGGCGACGCAGAAAATTCAAATAGAAGCCGAGATAAAAGCGCTGGCAGACGCCAAAGAAAAAATATATTTGATGGGTAAATTTGACCCGAGCGAGAGAGAAGATTTTGCCGCAGTGCCTGCGGAGTACAGTATCAGCGGATATCAGATGTATTTGCGGGAAGAAACTCTGAACGCATTTTTAGAAATGGCTCAAGCCGCAGATAAAGACGATATAGATTTGAAAATTGCTTCCGCTACTAGAAATTTCGATTATCAGAAAAATCTTTGGAACAATAAATGGACGGGGTTTGTCCTGGTGGGAGGCAAAAACTTGGCGAAAAGCATTCCGGACGGCGTGGAGAGGTTTGAAAAAATTTTGGAATATAGCGCAGTGCCTGGCACATCGAGGCACCATTGGGGCACGGACATAGACATCAACAATGCTAATCCGCAATATTTCAACACCGAGCAAGGAGAAAAAGTTTACAATTGGATGAAGGAAAACGCCTGGGCTTTCGGCTTCTGCCAACCATACACAGAAAAAAGTACCGCCAGACCCGAAGGTTACAACGAAGAAAAGTGGCACTGGTCTTATCTGCCACTCGCGAAAACTTTTACTGAAGAGTATAAAAACCTAATAACCGATGCGGACATCACCGACTTTGACGGTGATCAATATGTTGTCGGACAAGACTTGATAAATAAACACGTGCTGGGTATTAATCCGGAATGCCTCTAGTAAACTAGCCTAAGGCTAGTAAACCTCTTGCTGATAGCACTTTTCGCAATAAACAATTTCCGGTTTGTCGGGCGAATAGGAAGTTTCGAATTCAACGTCACATTTCCCTTCATGGTTAGGATGTTTTTTGTTACACATACAAGTTCTGCGCCAAAGTTTTCGCGGATTACGCAATGCAAATCTGTCTTGCCGGCGACATGGAAAACATTTGTCTGGAATTGGTAATTTCATTTTTTTATATAAAACAAGTTCCAGCGGAGTGATATTAAAAGCCGTAGTGCATAATGGATATTTATCTTTGTCGGAAGAGTTTTGTGTAGCGCACTCAATTATTTCTTCTGTAATATTTTCTTTTACGTCATCGACAGTTTCCGGTAAATCTTTTGTGGTAAGTGTAACTTTATAATCTCTCGCCGGCCTGTCATACCAAGTGTATCCGGCCTCGATTGCTTCCTCTTTCGTTAAAGGAAAATAATCCTGAGCCATGGATTCATTGTAGGCAAAAGGCGAAACACTGGCCGGAAAATATTCGCCCCATTCTTTGGTACCACGCATGTGCTCTATAATTTTTTCTTTTAATTTGAAATAATCTTCTTTTGTGTATTGCTTGTTTAAGATGCAATATTGTTTTTGTTTTAAACCAAAGCAGCCAAAACAATCCTGTGCGTTAAAGCACATATCACAATAACAGGAATCAGTTATAGTATTAAAGCAACTGCGAGCTACAATAGTTTTATTGGGCGCATAAACACCTTGAATTTCATACGCTAATTCTCCAATACATATTTCTGTGCAATCCCTACAATTTTCAGTTTGCCACCATACATCTTGCATATATGCCGTATCTTTATTGTCGCGACAATTGAATGCCATTCGTGTGCGTTCAGTATTTTGAATATAATCCCCAGAAGAATTTTTTATATTTACTCCGTGAAAAAATTTTATGGGAAGACTGGCGCGAAGCTTGAATAGTTTTTCTTTTGCTTCTTTTATAAATTTTCTGTCCCAAACAACGTTTTTGACCCTTTTCTCATATTCTTCTTTTCCAATATTTTCATTGAAATAATAATACTGTTTACTGCGTAATCCGACACAACCAAAACAATCCGNNACGCATTCATAACAAAACTCGCTTTTTTCAACCATGTAACAATCGCTCAAAAAATAGCAATTTCCTTGGCACCAGCTTACGTACATACACTTATCACAATTATCACTGGTAAAAAGCATATAGCAATCCTTGTTTTGCTGTGCCTGGTTTGTATACTCACTGTTTACGCTATTGGAATTTACCATCGCCAGGTGCGGCACAGCGCGACGAAGTTCTTCATATTGTTCAAAAAACGAACGATTAAAATCAAAATCTCGACTATATTCTGTAGCGTCGAATTTATCGGACTTCCAATATTCCTGTTCGTAAACGGGAAATGGCATTTCCTGCCGATAAATGGAAATAATACTCTTTTCTGTCGCATCACACTTTCTTCTATATAAATTATATTCATTCCGATCCAAAAGCCGGCGAATATATCTACATTCCGGGCAAAAAGTCGGCGGCGGGACTTTTATTTTTTCGTAAAAACCAAAATCGTCAGGCTCTATTACGAAGTCTTTTTTGCAGTTTTGACATTGTCTGGTTTCACTTTGCATATTTTTTCTATTCTATAATTCTATAGAATATTAGAATACCAATAATTAAATTTCATATTTAGATGTTTAATCTTCAAAATTTTTAGAA
>PMIU01000073.1 GCA_003157195.1 Candidatus Nomurabacteria bacterium | reverse complement strand
TGAAAATTTAAAATTGGTGCTTTTCGGTGAGCAAGGTAGCGTGCGCCCGATAAAATTCACTCTTGAATACAGGGTGGCCGTGTCCAATGCCATTTTCGTAAAAGAAAAAGATTATCAAGTGAACATAAGTTCTACACCAATAAACTTATCGGTGGATGGTCCTACCACCATCAGTCCGAATCAAGGCATAACTCTGAATATAAAAGAGACACTCAACTCCACCAAGCCAGCTCCGAAAATACTCGTGAAACTGATTTATCCGGTTGGATTTCAATTCACATCAGCCATTCCGGCGCCTTCGTTCGGCAACAATGTTTGGAATTTGGGCGATCTGGCTCCTGGCGCCGAACATGATATTTCCATAACCGGGAAGATGGTGGATGTTTTTGATGGAGAACAAAAAACTTTTAATATTTCAACCGGTTCGCAATCCAGTACGGATAAATCCGCGATTGATGTCGTCTTTAATTCTATGATGCAAACTATTACAGTGCAGAAACCTTTTGTTGAAGCAAATATTTTTATAAACGGCGTATCAAGTAGTGTTTATGCGACAGACTCCAAGACTCCGGTCAATGTCGAAATTCGCTATGTGAATAATTTAGATACGTCGATAAATAATCTTCAGATCCAGGCAAAGGTTTCCGGCAACGCGCTCGACCGTGGGACTATCCTTGCGCAAAGAGGCTTCTACGACTCAGGAACTGACACCATAACTTGGGATAAAAATTATCAAGATCAATTCAGTATTGTGAATCCGGGCGACTCCGGCTCTGTTTCTTTTTCTGTTTCTCCGCTCTCTTTGTATTCTGCGGCGGGTGGCATACTCTCGAGTCCATCTATGAACATAGTAGTGGATGTCTCTGGTTCTTCGGTTGGCCAATTAACAAATTCAAGTTCCGCGGTGATTAATGTTATTTCCGATGTTGGATTTTCCACTAAGGCGCTTTATTATTCCGGACCCTTTGCTAATACCGGTCCTATCCCGGCAAAAGTTGGCAAAAAGACGACCTATACCATAACCTGGACTCTATCCAATACCGCTAACAGCATTTCAAACGTGCAAGTAAACTCCACCTTGCCACCCTGGGTAAATTTCGTCGGGCCTATATCACCGGCTGGAGAAAATCTAACTTACAATTCTTCCACCAAAGAAATAGTCTGGAATGCGGACAGGATTCCGAAGGGTGCCGGCATTACGGGAGTTGCGCGTACCGTGTCTTTTCAAGTATCATTCACACCTTCTCTCTCGCAAGTCGGAGATATGCCAACCATCATAAACGATGCGTCTTTGACTGGGCACGACGATTTTGCTAATGTGGATGTGAAGGTGAATAAATCGAGCCTGACCACAAAGCTCGACAGTGACCCGCAGTTTCCGGCTGGAGCAGGCGGGGTGACAAACTAGTTATAAAGTTTATAAAGTGTAAAGTTATAAAGAAAATAATGAAAGAAAAAAACACAGAAAAAAATGCAGAAAAAGACGACAGAATGGAAAAAATAGTTTCCTTATGTAAGAGGCGGGGGTTTATTTTTCAGGGATCGGAAATTTATGGGGGATTGTCGGGTATTTATGATTTTGGTCCGCGCGGAGTGGAACTTCTTAATAATTTAAAGCGGGAATGGTGGAATACTCACGTATATCAAAAAGAAAATTATTATGGTTTGGATGCTGGTATGTTCAAACATCCGCGCGTATGGGATGCCTCCGGCCACACTTCTGGTTTTTCTGATCCTCTGGCTGAATGCAAAAAATGCAATACGCGTATTCGGGTAGATAAAGTACTCAATTCGATTAATGTTTTTGCAGATGAAAAAATGAGCGAAAAAGAATTAAACGAATTGTTTGACGCCAATCGTGACAAAATAAAATGCGAGAAATGTGGCGCTAAAGATTTTTCTTCCGTTCGCAAATTTAATTTATTGGTAAAAAGTAATTTGGGAGATTTCACATCTTCGAGTTCGGATCCGGTTTATTTACCCGGAGAAGCTTGTCAGGGTATTTATTTGGACTATAAAAATATCGTAGACTCTTTACAGCCAAAGGTTCCATTTGGTGTTGCCCAGATAGGAAAAGCGTTCAGGAATGAAATATCACCTCGTAATTTTCTTTTCCGCGTTCGAGAGATGTAACAAGCTGATACTCAATTATTTATTAAACCGAATGAAAACAAGGAGGCATACGAACGCACGAAACAAGAACAGTGGAATTGGCTCTTGTCGCTTGGTATTCGAGAAGAAAATCTCAAATGGCATCAACATGAGAATCTCGTGTTTTATGCCAAAGACGCCTGGGATATTGAATACAAGTTTCCTTGGGGTTTTGATGAACTTGAGGGTATTCATGATCGCACAGACTATGATCTTTCACAGCACATGAAATTCTCGGGTGTCGACCTTCATTACACTGATCCAATTACTGCAGAAAAATATATTCCTTGGATACTTGAAACCTCTATGGGTATGGGCCGCCTATTTCTTGCGGTGATGTTGGATGCTTATGCGGAAGATGAGCTTGGTAGTGAAACACGTGTTCTCTTAAAACTTTCTCCCAAACTGGCACCCGTGAAAGCTATGGTGGCTCCTCTCCTCAAAAACAAACCCGAACTTGTTTCCAAAGCACGCGAGGTATATGGTGCACTTAAGAAAGAAATACCCCAAATTATCTGGGACGATAACGGCAACATCGGCAAGCGTTACCGCCGACAAGATGAAATCGGCACTCCATTTTGCGTGGTAGTGGATTTTGATACTTTGACGGACGATGCAGTGACTGTGCGGGATCGGGATACGGGAGAACAGGAGAGAGTTTCAATTTCTGAATTAAAAGATTATATTAAGGGGAAAATACATTAATCACCACCCCCTATCCCCCTCCTCCGAAAGGAGGGGGTGTGCTACAATACGGTCTATGAAATTTTCTAAAAAAGTTTTAAAAAACGGCTTGCGGGTGGTGACTATACCTATGAAAGACAACCCGACAGCGACGGTGCTGGTCTTGGTAGAAGCAGGCTCCAAGTATGAGAAAAAAGAAATAAATGGTATATCGCACTTTTTGGAGCATATGTGTTTCAAGTGCACTATTAAAAGACCCAAGGCTATTGATATCTCAAAGGAATTGGATGCTCTCGGCAGTCAGTACAATGCTTTCACGGCGCAGGAATACACGGGCTATTATGCGAAGTCTGATGCTAAACATTTTAATAAAATCTTTGACGTGGTCACGGATATTTATCTGAAT
>PMIU01000087.1 GCA_003157195.1 Candidatus Nomurabacteria bacterium | reverse complement strand
CCGTCGTCCCTCCACCCCAGAATATCACCGGCAGAAGAGTGAGTAGAAGATACGTCAACACCGGTGCCACAGCCGCATGGTGATAGCGATCGCCCCATTGTGTGTTCCAGTCGGTCCATGCCCATATGATGCCGACCAGAACAGCCACTCCAGTCGCTACAGCATGAACCGCCTCACTGCCCAGCCACACGGGAAGCAGCACCCCGCGCTGAAGGATCGTTGCCCCAATGAGCGCGATCGCAACCAACGCAGAGCAACCGAAGTCGGCACTCCACGCTACCTGGTATTGCATCCCCTCAAACCGATTCCTAAGAACCTGAATCGGAACCGCCATAAACACATAGCATGCTAGAGCGATAGCCCAGAGGGGTACTACCGAGAACAACAGGTGACTTCCGTACAACATACCTTTTCTCCTTATTTTGGAATTTTTTTGACGAATAGCTTGTCTATTATATGGTAACATATTATAACCTTTTTGTCAATTATTTTTGCTATATATTATAAGGCTGAAATGGTGTATACTATTTGCATTTATGAGTATGGAAAACTTACAAAATAATCCTATTGAACGCCAAAGGTCATCACCACAGTTGGAAATGGCTAACGAAATAAACTTGGCTTTTGCTGTTAAAGAAATTACCGTCACTGGCGAAGAAAATATAAGACAGATCCCAAAGGGAGCCAGGGTTGTTGTTCTGACAACCCATATGACTGACCTGGATGTACCACTTGCAATACATGCCCTAGCTGAACGCTTAGACTTGGCAGTAATGAATTTATCAACGCATCATAAATTTTCTGGACCCAAAGGGGAAATGCCTACAAATATCGGCATTCGTTTTGCAGGAAAAAGTAATTTTTTACCTATTGATTATCATAAAGATAAAACAGGAAAGAAATCTCCTAAAGCATTTAACCCGGAAAACTTTGAGATGGCAACCGAAGCTATAAAAAAAGGAAAAACTATTGTCACCGCAGCACACAATCCGTCTAGAAAACCCCTTCAAAATTTAGAAGGTGTTAAGGGCGGATATGGCGGAGTATATTTAGCTTTATTAAATAATGCTTGGGTTTTACCAGTTGCATCTGTGCTTGATCGGCCTACAGGTATGTATGAATCTATGTTAAAAACAGTTATTAAAGATAGGCCAAATGCTTCTGTGGCAATTGGTAGACCTTTTCAACTTGCACACATTGAAGGTATTGAACATTTTACCGAACTACAAAAAAAGAAAAACCTAACTGAGGCAGAACGAGCAGAATTTTCGCGATTAGCTAATGCCTTGCGTGAAAGATCGCAAGTGGTAATGGAACATTTATCTCAGCAGTTAGTTACACATAATGAATAATCCAACCCAAAAACTTAGCATCGCCATGATTTGCGACCCTATCGGGAGCAATAAGTCTGGGGTCGTGGTTTCCACTTTGCGATTCGGAAAATTACTCAAGGAGCGCGGACATCACGTCATTTTCATCGCCGCTAAAAGTGAGGAACACCGGGAGCACAGTCATCACAATGAAATCAAGGCTTACCGCTTTCGTTCCCTCCCCGTTCCCAAGAGTGGCGGGTGGAATTTGGCTTTCCCGACGGTCAAAGAATTGAAAAAAGTTTTCACCGATGAAAAAATAAATGTCGTGCATATTATTCTGCCGATGTCGGGTGCCATCGTCGCCATTCGTGCCGCCAAAGCCCTCAAAATAAAAATTGTGGCGCATTCACATTCCCAGCCGGAGAATTTATTTATGGACGCGCCGAAGTTTATCCAGCCAACAATGAATAATCTATGGAATAAATATTTGTCTTGGGTTTACAGCAAGGCAGAGTCCGTCATCTTCCCTTCCGCGCTTGCGCAGAGCTTGCTAATAAAATTAAATAAAAAAAACCAACCAACGGACGTTATCAGCAACGGCATAAATTTGGAGCATTTTAAAATGATGGATACGGGAGATTTTCATACCCGATTCAGCATTCCCGCTGGAAAAGTAAAGCTGCTGTTTGTCGGCAGATTATTTCCGGAAAAGTCTGTAGACACTTTGATCAAAGCCATTCCCCATATTATTAAAAAACACCCGAACACTCACATCATGATAGCCGGCGCCGGGCACCAGAGAGAAAAATTGGAAAAGTTGGTAGAAAACCTGAACATTGGTAAGCATGTAACTTTTCTGGGACTTGTCAGCGATGAAGACAAAATACACGCTTACAACGCAAGCGATATATTCGTTTTGCCGTCTTTGGCAGAGTTAGAAGGTATGGTAGTCCTAGAAGCAATGGCTTGCGGGAAACCGATAATCATTTCTGACGCAGAGATGAGCGCATCGCGATACTTTGTGGATGGCAACGGTTTTTTATTTAAAACAAAAAATCACGAACATCTAGCAGAACAGGTTTTGAAATTAATTACTGATGCAGATTTACGAAAAAAAATGGGCGAGGTTAGTTTTGAGAAAGCAAAAAATTATGATATACATAAAAGTGTGGAATTATTGGAAGAAGTTTATTATAAAGCAATCACCACCCCTTAATCCCCTCCTCCGAAAGGAGGGGAAATAATTCACAAGATAAAGAACATGCAGGAACACATTTTTGACGACAGAATATATTATCGAACAAACGATTTCAAGCCGGAGAGGCTGACCTTGGTTTTCGCGCATGGACTTTCCGGTTCTTCTTCCGCCTGGCTGCCTTATGAAAAAATATTCGAGAATAAATACAATATTTTAAGCTACGATATTCGCGGACACGGCTTATCCAAAAAATATCCGCGCTATGAAGATTATGAAATTAAAAATTTTGCCAATGATTTGTACGACTTGGCGACTTATTTAAAAATTCAAAAATTTATTTTAATCAGCAATTCTTTTGCCGGACTGGTAGCCTTGGAATATCTAAAACTCCACAGAGATATGGTTGTGGCAAACATTTTTACCTCACCGGAGATATACCTGAACGAAGGATTTTTGGCAAAAATCACAAGACCAATCTTGACAGTAATAACAGGCATCGTCAGTTTTTTACCTTTCAATCCAAAGCCTTGTGGCCATGTGGATTACAGAAAGCACATCGGCTCAACTGATTGGGATGTTAAAAGAATTTTTGCAGACATAAAAAATACCGGACTGCATGCGCAATTTTACGGCCTCAGACAATCCTTCAGTCCGGAACAAGAATATGCTTTAGAAAAAATAAATACGCCAACCTTGGTGATTCACGGGGAAAAAGATACTATGGTCCCCTTAAAAAACCCAACAATGATGTCTGAAAAAATAAAAAATTCAAAATTTGTATGTATCCCAAATGCTAACCACAATACTGTCCACAACCATGTCAAGGAAATGTCCGAGGCCATGGAAAACTTTATAGAAAAAAATAAAAGTGTGCTAAAATAAAGCCTATGCAGGCATATAAAAATTATTTCACCGACAGGAATTATTTAATTTCTTTCTTCAGCGCTTTTGCTTTACTGGCAGTAAGTTTGGTGACTCAATTTTTCATAAATGGCTATGTCACCCGTTCCATCAGCGAGCCCGTGACCGATATCATACTTTCCAATACGAGAGTTTACGATGTGGGCAGTGTATTCGTTTGGGGAGCGGTAATTTTGACTGCCATTGGTGTTTTCATAGGATTAAGATATCCAAAATATGTGCCATTTGGTTTTAAAAGCATCGCTGTTTTTATTTTGATAAGGTCTGTTTTTATCAGTCTTACCCACATTAGCCCATTCCCCACTCACGCGGTGATAACTTCGGTCTTTTTTAATAAACAAGCTTTCAGCGGTATTTTTACCGGCAATGATTTATTTTTTTCCGGACACACGGGCATGCCATTTCTGTTGGCTCTGATGTTTTGGAATAATAAAGTTTTACGTTATGTTTTTCTTGGCTTCTCTATCTTATTTGCAGTGGTTGTGCTTTTGGGACATCTGCATTATTCCATAGACGTCCTGTCCGCCTTTTTTATCACTTACACTATTTTCGATATTTGTAAATTTATCTTTAAGAAAGATCGGCAATTATTTTTAACAGGTAAGATGAAACCAGATGAAATATTGTAAAGATTGCGAGCCGGCGCAAGAGAGTCATTTTGTAGCATACACCTCGGTGGTTTTGGGTTGGATTGATGAACCTATTTTTAACTTAATGGAAAGGATTTTTAAAAATACCGCCGAAGCAATTTCTGATGAAGTAACACTTCCTTTCTTCAACTTGATGGTGTCTTTAAAACTTGGAAAATTTTCCTTACAACCTGACAATAAAGATACCTGGCGGACAAAATGCTTCTGGGACGAAGCCACGCGTCGCGGGATAAAAATGAAAGAGTTTCATTTGGGCCCGATTAGAGACGGCTTTGTCGCCGAATATGGAGATAAAAATAAAAGCAAAACAATAATTTTCGATGGTTTGCCTCGTCCGGATTCCAAAGAATCACCCGCCTTAAAATGGATGGACAACAAAGGCATCATGAAAGAAAAGTTTTTGAAAGAAGGTTTGCCGGTCGCCGATGGTGGCGTGGCTTGGACGATAGCTCACGCGCTTAAAATTTTCAACCGCTTAGAGAAACCGGTGATAACCAAACCAAATTTAGGTTCTCGTAGTCGGCATACCACCATCCACATAAACACGCCTGAAGACTTGATTGTAGGTTTTAAAAAAGCTAAAAAACTTTCCCCGCTGGTTGTCATCGAAGAAGAATTAAGTGGCGCGCTTTTCCGTGGAACTTTAGTCGGCGGAAAGTTGGCCGGCGTAGTCAGGCGCGACCAGCCGGCAGTTACCAGTGACGGAACGCACACCGTGCAGGAATTATTAGATGAAGAAAACAAGAGACCCGAACGCGCAGGCCCTATTTTTCATAAAATAATTATAGACAAAGAAGCGAATATTGAACTGGAAAGACAAAATGTAAAATTAAGCGACATAATAGAAAAAAATAAAGTTGTGACATTTTCACAAAAGACCAGCCGAGGCTGTGGCGGCACGACGACAGAAGTTACCGACATTACCCACTCGGAAAATATAAAAATGCTGGAACATATAGCCAAATTCTTGGACGACCCGCTCATCGGCGTAGACTTTATAATGCAAGACATAACAAAATCATATAAAGAAGAACCTCACTCGGGCATTATTGAATGTAACAGTTTGCCATTTATAGACCTGCACCACTATGTAATGTTCGGCAAGCCGAACAACGTCGCGGGCAAGCTTTGGGATTTGGTGTTACCGGAAAGTAAAATAGATTAAATTGTTTTAGTCTCGATAGAAACTTCTGATTTTGGATCAAATGCATCCGGATCTATTTTAAGATGCGAAATATATTTTTTCTCGGTGACAAATTCTCCCAAGAATTTCAAGAATTCGTTTTTTGCTTCCCTTTCTCCTTTTTCTTCCATGTGTTCGAGCGGGTGCGCTTCGGGAGTGAACTCGAAATGCCCGCAGATTTCCCCGTCTTTATAAACCCGCAGGTGATATTGATCTTGGAAGTCAGTCAATTTCCTCCAACTCAAAACTTGGCCCTCATCTATCCAAGCAATGAAATGATTGCCGAAGCCCCACTTGGTATGGAGATGATTTTTCAAACCTTCAAGAGTTTTACCAGGTGGGAGCCAGCCGATATGATATTTCTGCCTGCCCTTCTTGTGCCAGATGAGATGATATTTTAAAAAAAACTGCCTTAGAGGCAAGAAAAAACCGTAAACAAAATCCCAAATTTTTTGCTTTGCTTTGTCTTCGGGGGTCATAGGTTTAATATAACATAAATATTTTAATTAATAAGGCGGAAGGTATGGGAGTCGAACCCATAGAGGAGTTTTAAAGTCCTCACGGTTTAGCAAACCGCTGCCTTACCATTCAGCGCAACCTTCCATTTTCGTATTCAATTAACTTTATTTACTCTAACATATTTCTGTTATTTTTCCATTTTTCTNNGAGTTCAAATCTCGCCCTATCCGCAATGTTTCAAAACTAGGATTTTTAGGCAGTTTTAAGAATGATAAATAAGGACTTTTGAATTGATAATCAAAGATATTTTGTTCCTTGAGCGAAACGTTCCAAACTATGTTTTCTAGGACTTCACGCTTTTCTTTAGGTTCAGCTTTCAAAAACTCTTTTTGGCTTCTACTAGCACGTAGAAATACATTTTTTGTCCGTTCCAAGGTAGAAATATCAATAGCATGTTTCTCTTTCATTTCAGCAATTTGTTTAGTAAATAGCACTTTCTCGTTTTGAATTTCAAGTATTTTGGTATCATAAATTTCCTTAGAAACTTGCCGATCTAGGAAAGTATCAACTAGGCGGGATTCTTTTACTGTGAGAGCGTCTAGGCTCTTTTGGAGGGTA
>PMIU01000036.1 GCA_003157195.1 Candidatus Nomurabacteria bacterium | reverse complement strand
GTTCCGTAAAACTCTAAGAGATGATTCACTTTTTTACTTAATTAATTTTGATAAACGAGATTTCTTGCGAGCCGCGTTGTTCTTTTTGATGACACCTTTTTGCGCGGCTTTGTCGATAACCTGAAAAGCGACAGAGAGCATTTTGGCGGCTTCTTTCTTGTCGGTTTTGACGATTTTCTCGATTTTCTTGATTATTTCCTTCATCGCCTTTTTGCGCTGGTCGTTAAAGGCCTTTTTGCGCAGAGATCCTCTGATTGCTTTTTTGGCTGATTGTGTTATTGGCATAGATCTAATATACCAAAAAAACCAAAAAAACACAAATATGTTACTATATATACATGATTGGCAGTATAAGAGGGAAAATAATTTTAAAAAAGGAGAAATTTTTAATCGTAGAAACGGACGGAGTGGGTTATAAAATAAACGTCTCTCCCGATGCGTTGTCCAAGACAAAAAAACTGGGAGAAGAGGTTTTTCTTTTTATTCACACCCATGTGCGCGAGGATGCATTTGATTTATACGGATTTCTAGATTATCAAGAATTGGAATTTTTTGAAATGCTCATTGGCGTCTCTGGCATCGGGCCAAAAGGAGCTTTGACTATTTTGGGTGTTGCCACAATTGAAACATTAAAGAGGGCCATCGGCACGGGCGACACAAGCTACCTCACCAAAATTTCTGGCATTGGCAAAAAAACAGCCGAGAAAATTGTAATCGAACTGCGAGACAAAATGGGCGAAGTGGAAAAAGGAAGTTCGATGCAAGGAGAATTGGATGCATTGGAAGCATTGAAGTCTTTGGGTTACTCACAAAACGAAGCACGTGAAGCGTTAAAAAAAACCTCTCCCGACTCAAACACCAATACCAAAATCCGCGAAGCGCTAAAAATATTGGGTGGAAAATAATTTATACTAAAAAAATGCGAAATGAAACGAAAAGCAACAAAAATTTTTGCAGTTTTTCGTAGTTTTCGAATAGTTTTCGTATTACTTAAAGTAATTTTTTATGCCTGTGGCTGTCAGTTGCGCCATGTCTTTATAGGCTTGCAGACGGGTGGACTTGGTGCGAAATTTCTTTTCGTAAATATAGCTGTATTCTATCAGCACTGAACGCACAGAGGCGTCCAGCGTGCCGTTGGCGCCTATGGCAATGAGCTTTTGGTCGGGAATGAGTCCACCCGCTTCTGGTGGGTATGTGCTGGTGCTATATTTTTTATGCAGTTGCGTATAAATATCTGCCGCTAAACCTGTGCTTTCTTTGGAATTAGGCAATTGCCCGTCGGGAAAATAAATAACAAAACCTTTGTACTTCCCTATCGTCCAGGCGTTCGGCCGAGGGTAATCATTGAAGTGAATGTGCACCATCGCATCCATTTTGTTTTCATCCGCCCATTTGTTAAAACCATACAATCTCAAGGAAATGTCCTCAGTCACGCTATGGTGCGGAGGATTTTCTTTTGTGACAAAATTGCCACTAGAAATTTTCTCCTGAATTAGTTTTTTCGCATTTTCTTCAAAGGCCAAGATAGCGTCCTTCTGTGTGAAAAAATCCGCAAATTCTTTTGTATAACCTGAGAGGCTGGTGTCATCGCGAGTAATGTAAACTTCGAACCTTTTATCTTTTTTTAGAATATTGTAAATTTGCGTTGCAAGAGCCAAAGTCATCGTCGCTTCTTTCATATTGCCATACTGCGCGCCCCAGACTTCACTGTCGTGGCCCGGCACCAATAGAATTTTTATAGGTTTAATCGGTAAAATTGTAGCTTTTACAGCATAAACAGATGAAAAAGGAAGAATTAGGATTGTTATGAATATGGAAAATATGAATAAATGTCTTCTCATTATATAATCATACCATGCCAGAGTTACCAGAAGTGGAAAACCTTAGAATGGGTTTAACGAGAAACATTCTAAACCAAAAAATTCTCAGTGTGGAAATTAGAAAACCGAAACTCGTTTCGGGTAAAGGAACCCTGCGAAAAATTTCCACAAAAAAGAAAAAGCAATTCATTAATGGTGTTGTCGGTGAAAAATTTATCGGTGTAAAACGCCGGGCTAAAAATCTTATTTTTAAACTAACTCACGGAAAAATTCTTCTTGCTCATTTAAAAATGTCTGGGCAATTTGTATATCAGAAAAAAAATGGCAAGAACGCCGTTATTGGCGGCCACCCCATACAACTTTCCGAAACCAAATTACCAAACAAGCATTCGCATATCATCTTTAAATTAAGCAAGGGAGTTTTGTACTACAATGACACTAGAATGTTTGGCTATGTTCTTTACCACCCAAGTATTAAAGCATTTGAGGCGGAAAATCATTTCGCCATGTATGGGGTAGAGCCGTTATCCGAAAAATTCACCCCTAAATATTTTTTTGAATCTCTAAAAAATAAAAAAGGAAAGATAAAAGCTGTACTGATGGATCAAAAAATAGTCACTGGCCTAGGAAATATCTATGCGGATGAAAGTTTATTTGAAGCAAAAATACGCCCGGATAGACAGGCCGGGAATATTTCAAGCAAAGAAATACAAAAATTGCACAAAGCAATAATACGCATTATAAAAAGAGCCATTCAAGTCGGTGGCTCATCGGTGGCTACTTATCGCCTACTCGATAACACTCGGGGCAATTATGCGAGAGAGCATAAAGTATACGGAAAAGACGGAGAAAAATGCGTAATTTGCGACAAGCCGTTAAAGAAAATTACTGTAGCAGGTCGCACAACAATTTTCTGCGAAAATTGCCAGAAGTAGAAAAGCAAAATATAAAATTTAGAAAGCCTTGCGCAGGCGGACGCGCCGAGCAGTTCGCTCCGCTAGCAAGCGGAGATAGATTGCTTTATAAATTTTGATATTTCGCTTTTTTATATTTTTAGTATTCCAAACAAAGCAATTCCGCAAGCCACAGAAACATTCAGCGATTCTTTTTTGCCACGCATGGGAATTTCGGCAATTATGTCACATTTTTGTAAAACATTTTTTGGTATGCCACCTACCTCGCTACCTACAATAAATACCAGCCCGCCTTTACGGCGGGTCGCCGAGGAGGCGACTTTTTTGTAATCCACAGAGTTCTTGTTTTGCTCTATCGCTATAATATAAAATTTCTCTTTATTCAATTTTGCAAGAAGCGGTAATATGCTTTTTTTCTGCTCCCAAATCACAAACTCTTCCGCTCCTAAAGCCGACTTGGCCAAATCCCCTCTCTTGCGCCCGAAACGGTCAAGCGGCGTAGGTGTATAACCCGTCAAATAAATTTTATCAATCCCCGCCACGTCAGCCGTGCGAAACATAGCGCCGACATTCTGCACGCTTCGCACATTGTGTATTATTAAAATGTTTTCCTGATTTTTTTTCATTATTCTCTATTTACATATTTACGCTATCGCTGATATGTGTATTATCACTTTATGACGGCCGTCAAGTTTGATAATACCTAGTAAACCTC
>PMIU01000030.1 GCA_003157195.1 Candidatus Nomurabacteria bacterium | reverse complement strand
CGTGCCGACATTTATTACCCAAGTATCATTGGCTAGGGCACGCTGAATAACCTCATTTCGGTCTGCGTCAAAAGCTTTAAAATTTACATGGTTATGTATATCTATGTATTTTGGAATCATGTTTTAATCTTTTCGCAAGAAAAGTGGCTTCTCGGGCTTTTTATTTTCTTTGATTAATTTTTTTAACAAAACATTCGTTTCCGGCATTATCGGGTTTAACATTCTGGCTATTGTGTATAATTTTACGGCTAATTCGCTGATCATTTGCTTGCCCTTGGGTAAATCTACCTTCACCACTTTAAACGGTTCTTCTTTTTGGATCAACTCATCTAACTCCTTTATTTTTTCCCAAATAAGATTGGTAGCTTTTTGAATTTCAAATTTATCTAAATGATCTTTGAATTCCTGCGGAATGGAATGCTCCGGAATCTCGGGGCATTTTTCTAAATATTTTTCCGACAAAGTAAGTATACGCGAAGCCAAATTCCCCAATCCATTTGCCAACCCGGAATTATAAGCATCTTTAAAACGCTCCATGGTAAACGGACTGTCTTCAAAAGAAGAAATCTCGCGCAGGAGAAAATATCGAAGCGCATCGGTGCCGTATTCTTTGACGATATCACTTGGATTAATTACATTTCCTAAAGATTTAGACATTCTTATTCCGCCTTCTCCGGTAATAAATCCGTGATAAACAATTGTATTTGTTGTAGGTAAACCAGCAGACATCAACATTCCTTGCCACATCACTGATTGGAATTTAACCATATCTTTGCCGGCAGTTTGGATATTTTCCCCATCTTGCCAGAATTTTTTAANNGATACCCCCCAAGGCATTTTTGATTTTATTCTTGAAATAGAAAAATCCTCCATGCCATTTTCCACAAAATCAATCGCCTCTTTTCTTCGCCATTCCGGTAATATTGATTTTTTGTTGGAGAGATATTCTAAAAGTTGTTTTTTATAATTAGTTAATTTGAAAAAATAATTTTCTTCTTCGATAATTTTAGGAGTTAGTGTCGGATGAAACTCACATTTACCATTTATTAAATCTTTTTCAGTAATAAATTTCTCACAACCAACACAGTAAAGCCCTTTGTAATTTTTTTTATAAATATCACCCTTGGAGGCACAAAGACGCCACATTTCTTGTGCCGCTTTCATGTGTTCTGCATTCGTCGTTCTAATAAAATTATCGTTTGATAGACCCAACTTATGCGTCAAGTCTAAATATATTTCAGCATAATGGTCAACATATTCTTGGGCGTCTTTTTTTTCCTTTTGACTTGCTTCCCAAACTTTCTGCCCATGCTCGTCTGTACCCGTGCTAAAAAAAACTTCTTTGCCTATCAATCGTTGATATCGCGCTATGGCATCTGACTGCACCAATTCCAACGCAAAACCAATATGGGGATCGGCATTTACGTAGGGAATTGTGGTCGTAATGTAGAAACTTTTTTTACTCATTTTCCTTTTTACTTAGTTGTTTTAGCTAAAATTTTATTTTTTTCAATGTCACTCAAAAATTCCATGGCAATCACGGCTACTGGAATGGCCAGGATTGCGCCCCAGAATGACCCCAGTTCAAAACCAATGACGACAGCCAAGATAATCACAATCGGCGAAAGCCCGACTATTTTCTTTATAAGAAGCGGAGTAAACAGAAACACATCAAATTCGTGCACAATAATATATGCCCCAGTGACCATAAGCGCGCTACCGAGGCCGTTCGAAAGATAAGAAAAAGCAAAAGTCGGAATCATGGCCACCAAAATACCGTAAGGCACCATCTCCATAACACCCGTAATAATGGCGAGGAGAAGCGCATATTCTATGCCGAGAAGTGAAAGTATCAGATAAATGAGAACACCAACGACAAAACCGAGAAGCATCTGTCCTTTGACCCACAGTCCAATCTTCCTGCTGGAACGATTCCATAAATCCACAATGTAATCATCGTATTGAATGGGAACAATAATATGTAGAAAATTTTCTATACCATTTCCCTCCACTGAAAGATAGAAAGAAATAAGAATAATTAAGACGAAGTTGAAAATACTTCCGAAAGCCGCCGAAAGAATTTGAACGAACCCGCCGGAAAGATTTAAAACGAAAGTTTTAGATACCAGTAAAAGCGTGGTAAGTGAAAAATGTCCCGACAGAGTGCCGACTAAATCTTTGGCCCCGGAAAATGCATCATTTTGGAAAAAGTTTAAGAAAGAACTGTTTGGAATGTAGGTGGAAAGGAAAGTGGAAAAATTATAGATTTCCGTTATGAGAAGTGGAGCAAAAAGATAAAAAGCTCCAGCCAAAACTGCAATGGAAATGGCATAAAAAAGAACAATGCCGAAAATTCTGTTTTTGATACCGATTTTCTGGAAATGTGGAACAGCCGAATCTATGAAAGAAGCTATGACAATGGCAGTCAAAACTACCAAGGCCAGTTCACGTAAGGTCCACAATAAAAACACGCCGAGTAAAACCAAAACTACTCGTATTATAGTGCCCGTGGTTATAGAGATGTGCGTAATGTCGCCTTTTCCGAACATAGAAATATCATAGCACAAAAATACTCAAATTAAAATTTAAGTATTTTTAGAAATTTTACCTTATCTTTAAACGGACCAATGAGCGCCAGGTTGAGTTTTTCGTTTTTGAAAATATCTCGGGCTAGGTCTTGGATTTGTTTAGCGGTGACCTTGCGCACTTCTTTTGCTTTATCTTCCGCGTTTTTTAATTCGCGTTTCAAAAGCTCTTGCCCGCCATAAAAGTTGGCGATGTCGTCGCTCGACTCTAGAGTGAGTTTTATATTGCCTATTAGGCATTCTTTAACTTTTTCCAATTCTTCTTTAGACACCAATTCGTTTTTTAATTTATTGCATTCCGTAAGTACAGCTTTGATTACCTCAATTATTCTTTTATTATCCACCCCAGCGGAAATTTGGAAAAATCCGTGGTCTGTGTAGGCATCGTTATAAGCGCGCACATAATAACCGACACCCATTTCTTCGCGCAGTTTTTGAAAAAGCCGGGAACTCATTCCCCCACCCAAGACCCCACCGAGCACGGTGAGAATTGCATTTTTCTTATTGAACAAGTCTTGGCTCCTTACACCTAACACAAAATGGGTTTGATCTGTCTTTTTGAAATTTACCAATGCTTGCGGTCGACTCTGAACTTCTTTCACTTTTAGTTTACCCACTTTTTTACCGCGCGGAACATCGCCGAAAATTTTATTCACTTCATTCATCACTCGTTTCTCGGTCACCGCTCCGGCCACCACCAGCACCGTCGCTTCTGGTAAGTAATGTTGTTTTTTGTAATTTACAAAATCATCACGTTTCATTTCCAAAATGTTTTTTTTCTCACCAGCAATATTCCAGCCCGCTGGTTGATCGCCGTAAAGAAGCTCCATCATCAAATCCTGCACGTGCCTGTTCGGCAAATCTTCGTACATATTTATCTCTTCAATAATC
>PMIU01000038.1 GCA_003157195.1 Candidatus Nomurabacteria bacterium | reverse complement strand
AAGTTGATGGCGCAGTGGATACACTGGTGGGCTTGATAGAGCCGGTGATGATTGTGGTTTTGGGTCTTGGGGTGGGTATACTTTTGGTTTCTATTTTGATGCCTATTTACAATATGGCGGGGTCAATAAGTTAAAGGGGTGTTGATAACTCCATTGCATATATATTCTTATCTATATGATATAATTAAGGCATTAAAAATAAGTCGAAAAATTATAAGTTATTATTAGATAAAAAAGCGCCGCGTTTTAATGGACAGTTACGCGGCATGATTTTGCAAAATCACATGAAAAATTTGAAAAAAGGTTTTACATTGATAGAACTCTTGGTCGTCGTTGCCATTATTGGTATTTTGGCATCAGTTGTTTTGGCATCATTGAATACAGCGCGTGCAAAGGGTTCCGATGCAGCCATAAAAGCAAACTTGGCAAATATGCGCGCTCAAGCTGCTATTTATTATGATACAAACAATAAATACAGTGCCGCGGCTGTTACTTGTACTGTTACAGGTGCTAATCCTAATGTTCTGACGGGTTGTACTGATTTATTTGCTGATGCAACGATGCAATCTGGTCTAAAAGCAGCAGCTAGTGCTTCAGGACAGACAGTTACCGCTACTACTGATTCTGCTGGTGGATTATATGGTATTGAAGCAGTGTTGAAAACTAGTACAACTGCAGGTTGGTGTGTTGATTCAGGCGGTAAGTCAGAGGCGGTGACCCTTGCCACTGCCAATACTGCGGTTGCGGTAACAGCTTGTCCGTAATCTATTAAGTTTTTTACGCAAAAACCACTCTTTGAGAATCTCTTAGGGTGGTTTTTGTTTTTTGGTTATATGATATAATAAAGCTATGAAGAGTAAAAAAATATTAAATAGAGGATTTACATTACTTGAGCTTCTGGTGGTTGTGGCAATAATCGGTATTTTATCCGCGGTTGTTGTGTCGGCATTAAACAGTGCCAGAAATAAGGGCGGCGATGCCGCCGTGCAGGCAAATTTGAAAAATGCCATTTCACAGGGAGAGATTTTTTATGGTACTAATGCTGTGGCGATAAATACTTATACAAATGTTTGCACTAATGGCGTAGTCGGAGGAGCGAATGGCGTCGGCGCATTTGTGCTTGCGGCAGCAAAAGCTAATGGTTTAGTCAGTTACGATATTGATCCCGTGTCACCTGGTGGCACTCTGACGACAGCCACCTGCAATGATAGTGCATCTGCCTGGGCAGCGGAAGTACCGCTTAAATATATGAGTGGTATGTGGTGCGTAGATAGCGCGGGAGTTTCTAGACAAGAAACCACTTCAATTTTAACTGGAACTGCTTGCAATTAATTTATAATATAAAAATATATGATATTATTTAGCACTCTCATCTTCTTCATTTTTGGTCTGATTATCGGCAGTTTTCTAAATGTTGTAATTCTTAGATTAAATACAGAGCGGTCTTTGAGTGGGCGGAGTGCTTGTATGTCTTGCATGAACACGCTCTCTTGGTATGAGCTTTTTCCAGTTTTTAGTTTTTTGGGGTTGCGAGGCAGGTGCCGAAATTGCAAAACGAAAATATCTATTCAGTATCCACTTGTGGAATTAATCACCGGTCTCATTTTTGCCGCACTTTTTTTGAAATTCCAAGATATTTTCTTTCTGAACACCCTCGCTTTTAGTTTTACCTACGCTTACTACGCTATCGTATTTTCTTTATTAATGGTTATTGCTGTTTATGATTTAAAACATAAAATAATTCCTGATTCGCTTTCTTTAGCTCTGGGTATTTTGACTTTTTTTGGTTTGTTTTTATTTAGTACGGGTAATTTTTCTGTGTTCTCTTTGCATTTGCCTACTCTATGGGATATTTTAGCAGGACCTTTAATTGCTTTGCCTTTTGCCTTATTGTGGCTGGTGTCTGCCGGCAGATGGATGGGGCTCGGTGATGCCAAATTGGCACTTTCTTTGGGGTGGTTGCTGGGTTTATCAGCCGCATTTTCCGGCGTAGTGGTTGCTTTCTGGATTGGAGCTATCGTCGGTATAATGCTGGTTATTTTCTCTCCGAAACACGGCATGAAAAGCGAAATTCCCTTTGCGCCGTATTTGGTTTTAGGTACTCTCTTGGCATTTATATTTAGTTTAAGTATTTTCCCAATTTTATAATGAACAAGAAAATTAAAACAAATGCAGGAATGACTTATGTAGAGCTAATTGTTGTTCTTAGTATTTTTGCGATTATGTCTTCGGTGGTTATATTTAACTACGGAAGTNNAGTTTTCAAGACAGGGTTGATTTAAAAAATTTGGCTAGCGATATCGCCTTGCAAACCGTTGGGGCGCAAAAATCAGCTCTTTCTGGTTTGTTGCCAACTCAGACGCCAACAGTGTCTCCTTGGAAGCCGGCTTATGGAGTTTATTTTAATCTTGCCAACAACAAAAGCTTCATTTATTTTACAGACCTTAATAACAGCAATTTTTTCAATGGCACTAATTGTACCGGAGAATGTTTGAATTATATTACTATCACAAAAGGTAGTTATATATCCAGAATAGACAGCTATCTGGGCGCAGTTGCCACTTCAATAATAAATCCAATCTCAATTACTTTCAAAAGACCGAATTCCAGCGCAATTTTCAGTTATTCTGACGGCACATCTATAACGGGTTTTGATTATATCCAAATTACCATTAGTTCTCAGAGAGGAGCTGTGGCTTTGATAAAAATATATCCTTCGGGTAGGGTGCAGGTGAATTAGATTATGCAAAAAAATATTATAAAAAAAGAATCAGGGTATACAATTTTGGAAACAATGATTGCTATTTCTCTTTTTATAGTCATCGTGATGGCGGGCATGGGGGCATTACTCAATGCCAATCTACTTAGTAACAAAGCGCAAAATATGCGTTCCATTATGGACAATCTGAGTTTTATCGTGGAAGATATGGGTAGAAACATGAGGACGGGTTACACCTACCACTGTGTTGATAGTGTTGATCCTGTTCTTACTCACACCAATGCTCGTAGTTGCCCTAGTGGGGGAGGAGGTATTTCTTTCAAGTCTTCTCTTGATAGTAGCCAATGGGTTTATTTTATAGGTACTTATAACGGGAAACCTGGAATTTTCAAATCAGTAGATGGGGGAGTTAGTTTTGTGCAATTAACTCCGGATGAAGTTATTCTCAATCCAGTTTCCGGTTTTTCTGTTTTGGGCGCCGAGCCACCGCCAGGTGATAATCAACAGCCCTTCGTTACCATAAAATTGGTCGGAACAATAATTTTAAATAGCACTGTTTCTACACCTTTTTCCCTACAAACTTCTGTGTCGCAAAGACTTGTAGATTTATGATGAAAAAAAATATTAAATTAAATAAAGCTTTCACTTTAGTCGAAACACTTGTCGCTATTTCTATTTTTTCTATGTCGCTTTTAGGATTGATGTCGATTTTAGCTTCCGGTATAACAAGCACTACTTACGCAAAGCAAAAGACGGTAGCCAGTTATTTGGCGCAAGAGGGCATTGAATATGTCAGAAACATGCGGGACACTTCTGTGCTTTATAGTGCCACTGGTCAGATTGGCTGGGATAGTTTTAAAACTAAACTATCTTCATGTGTTTTGGGGAACGAGTGCGGTTTTGTTAAACCAGTAGTGCCCTTCAATGTTTCTCTTTGTACCGCCCTTAATCAATGTAAATTATATGTAAACAACGGAGGTTACGATACTGTTTCAAGCGGCACAAATTCCGGCTTTGTTCGGAAAGTTTGGATGACGACTATTAATGCGGATGAAGTGAGAATTTTTTCTAAAGTTTCTTGGACGCAGGGTTCGGGTAATTACGATACAACTTTTTCGGAAGATTTATTTAATTGGGTACTATAGGATAGTTATAAAGTTTATAAAGTAAAAAATGAAATACAAAATATTTAAAAAAAATAAAGGACCTGCCCAGTACCGAAGTCGTAAGACTTCTGGTTCTGGGTTTGTGTTACTTTTTGCGGTTACGCTTGCGGCGTTGCTTCTTTCCATTGCTCTTGGTGTTGCCAATATAGCGCTCAAAGAAGTGAAGTTTGGGACTTCCGCCAAAGATGCAGGTAATGCTTTTTTTGCTGCCGACACCGGGGCCGAGCAAGCTCTTTTTAATGATAAATCTACAAGTTATTCACCAGCCCCAGGAGCTTGGAGTTTTGTCATTTCCGGACTAGGCAGTGATGCTAAAAGTTGCGCAAGAGTAAGTATTACAAAGGATATTCCTAATCCCCCGAACATACAAACGACAATTATCTCAGATGGATACAATAATGGAGGGGGTACGGGTGTTTGTAATCCGACAGCAAATACTGTAGAGCGTGAATTGAAAACTATCTATTAATTATTGGCATGGACAAAACGCAAACTCAAAAAAGAATACAAAAACTGCGAAGTGAAATCGCGCGTCTTCGAAATGCTTACCACATAGAGAATGCGCCTGGTGTGACTGATGATATTTATGATTCTTTGACCCGCGAGCTTAAAGAACTTTTGCAAAAGTATCCCGAGTTTAATGATTTGAATTCTCCGGAAAACAGAGTCGCTGGCAAACCCTTGGATAAATTTGTGAAAGTTAAGCACGAAACTAGGATGCTTTCTTTGAATGATGTTTTTAATGAAGAAGAATTATTTGATTGGGAAAAAAGAATTAAAAAATTACTTATAGGTAGTGAGATCAATTATTTCTGTGAAGTAAAGTTCGACGGACTAGCCGTGTCTTTAATATATGAAAATGGTATTTTTACGCGCGGAGCTACAAGAGGGGATGGATTTATTGGTGAAGATATAACGCAGAATTTAAAAACAATACATTCTATACCATTGGTTTTAAACCCCCTCCTTTCACCCGAGGGGGTAGGGGGTGGTAATTTAAAATATCTTGAGGTTCGCGGAGAAGTATTAATGTCTAAAAAAACATTAATTTCTTTAAATAAAAAAAATAAAAAGGAAAATAAACCACTCTTTGCCAACAGCCGAAATGCGGCCGCCGGAAGTCTGCGGCAACTAGACCCGGAACTGGCGGCCGAAAGAAAACTGGATTTTTTCGCTTATGATATTGCAGAGATGAAAGAGGCAGGACCTCTACTGAGAGGTCCTGCCTCTAAGTTACAAACCCACTCCGAGAAACATAAACTTCTGAAAAGTTTTGGTTTCAATGTGGATCAAGATGATGCAGTCTGTAAAGACTTAAAAGAAGTAATTTCTTTTATAAAAAAGTTTGAAAAAATTCGACCTAATTTTCCATATGGCACCGACGGTGTCGTTATTTCTGTTGACAATCTTAAATTGCAAGAAATTTTAGGAGTTGTCGGCAAAGCGCCTCGTTATATGGCTGCCTTCAAATATCCGGCTGAAAAAGCGACGACTGTAGTGAAAAATATTGTTGTGAATGTCGGCCGTACGGGAGTGCTTACCCCGCTGGCTATTTTTGAGCCGACCCTGGTGGCAGGTTCCACTGTTTCCAAGGCGACCTTGCACAATATGGACCAAATTGAACGTTTGGGATTAAAAATAGGGGATACGGTGGTGATAGAAAAAGCGGGAGACGTGATTCCGAAAGTTGTGGAAGTATTGACTAGAATGCGAATAGGTAAAGAGAAAAAATTTAAAATGCCAGAAGTTTGTCCGACTTGCGGGGGAAAAATAGAGAAAAAAGAATTGCCCGGACAGAAATCTGTCGCCTATTATTGCAGTAATTCAAAATGTTCCGCCAAAAACGAGAGATATTTGGAACATTTCGTTTCCGTTTTTGAGATATATGAGCTCGGGCCGAAAATTTTAAGGCGGTTTAAGGATGAAGGTTTGATCACAGACGCCGCGGATATTTTCACCTTGACCAAAGAAGACATTGCGCCGCTCCAAAGATTTGGAGAAAAAAGTGCGGAAAATATTGTGCAAGAAATAAAAAACAAAAAGAAAATTTCATTTGCCAAATTTCTCTGGGCGCTTGGTATACTCCATGTGGGGGAGGAAACGGCACGAGACATAGCGGTGCATTTTAGCACATTGGAAAAATTATTAATTTCAGCAAGGACTACCCTTGCTGAGATAGACAATATAGAAAATATCGGTCCGGCTGTGTCGAAAAGTGTCAATGAATTTTTTAACGATAAAAATAGTTTGAATTTTATAAAAAAATTACAGGAAAATGGTGTGATTATAGAGAAGGCGGAAAAAACAAAAGCGGGAAAATTTACCGGACTTAATTTTGTCTTGACGGGCACACTTGCCCAAATGTCACGCGAGATAGCCAAGGAAAGAATTCTGGCCTTAGGTGGAAAAGTTGTCGGTTCGGTGTCAAAAAATACTTCGTATGTTGTGGCAGGCATTGACCCCGGCTCCAAGCTTAAAAATGCGGAAAAACTCGGAGTGAAAATATTAAACGAGAAAGAATTTCTAGAAATACTGAAATAAACTTTCCTTTTTCCGTAAATAATGTAGATTTAAAGGTACGGAAGCGTCGCATAGCGGTCTAGTGCGCAGACCTGGAAAGTCTGTGTGGGGCAACCCACCGAGAGTTCGAATCTCTCCGCTTCCGCATTGTTAAAATATCAGCATTTTTAGGCACATTTGCCAGTGCTGAATATGGACTTTTGAATTGATATTTCAACATATTTTGATCCTTGAACGAAAGGTTCCAAACTATGTTTTCAATGATTTCTCTCTTTTCAATGTCATCAGCTAGTAAAAACCTTTTGGAGCTTCTGCTGGCTCGTAAAAACACTTCTCTTGTTGGTTCCAAGGTGGAAATTTTCATAGCGTGTTTTTCTTTCATATCGCTAATTTGTTTAGTTAAAAGCGTTTTTTCATTTTGAATTTCCAATATTTTGCTGTCATAAATCTCTTTAGAAACTTGCCGATCTAGGAAAGTATCAACTAGGCGAGATTCTTTCACTACAAGGGCGTCTAGGCTCTTTTGGAGGGTAGCTAGAATTGATTTCATATACTCGTTATCTAACCCTAATTTCTCTTTAGCAGAATCATACAGAATTTCAACAAGCGTTTCGTCGATATTAAATTTCTCAAAGAGTGAAGCAATAATAGGATATAGGGAATTTTCTCGCATATATGTTTTGTGTTCAGTACAGACCCCTTTGCTATTGGTGCAGTAATAATAATGATGTCCTTTTTTCAAGGAAGCAGTTAATGAACAACCACAATTTTCGCATTTTAGAAACCCACGCAAAGGGAAGAAATGAGTTTTAACTCTCGGACGATTCTTGTTATGTAGAACATTTTGAACCGTATCAAACAATTCTTTTGAAACTAAAGGCGGATGATTGCCAATATACAATTTTTCGTCTCTACGCATAAGTCCGCAGTAAAAAGGATTATTTACAATCTTATAAACATTTCCACCAAAATATTTTTTTCCAGTTTTTGTTTTTAATCCCTCGTTGCATAAAATCTCTGCGATGTTTTTAAAACTATAACTGCCAGTAGCATAGAGTTCAAAAGCCCTAATGACATATTTTGAATTAACTGGATCAATGACAATAGTGATAGTAGCCCTATCGTTTAAGTAGCCAAATGGAGCACGGCTTGGCCAGCAACCTCTCTCTAACTTTGCCCGATGACCTCTTTTGATATTACTGCTTAAATCACGAATGTATTGGCTAGCCATTCCTTGCTCAATACTCATAAGCAGAACATTATCATTTGGCAAAAAGTTTTTCTCAAAAGTTTGTATTCTTTTAATTTGATCATTTTGTAAGAGCCATTGAATCTGTCCGCTATCAATAGGGTTGCGAGTAAGCCTGTCAATTTTCCAGCAGAGTATCGCTTCCGCTTTTCCCGAAGAAACAAATTTAAGCATTTCGTTGAAAACAGGACGACCCGGAGCTTTAGCCGATTTGCTTTCTCTAAAAATTTTAACAATATCAAGACCCAGCCTTTCAGCTAAAGAAAGTAATTCTTTTTCTTGTGAATCCAAAGACAACACTTGGCGGTCATCTGATTCAGTTGATTTTCTGCAATATAGGACGAATTTCATAATATTTGGAATCATATACTTTTTTCGTTAAGAGTAAAGTTATCTGGTACTAAGAACGAAGAGTATTTTACATTCCCGCAGTATGTAGAGTAAAACTCTCGGGTGCGAGTTAAATATTCAGGTGGGATAGAAGCTTGCAGACCGATGACTGAATTTTGATTATAAATATTTTGAGGACGTAAAAGTTTCAATGAAGGAAAGTATTTGCGACGACCTGCGAGTGTTGAGTCATGAAAGTTTTTTGTTAAATACTTAGTTAAATAAAAACAAATTTTCCAACTACGCTTTACTCTAATATCAACAATTCCTTTAATGCCTTTCGGATTGGTGGGTGTGGCGATAACATCTTCTAAACCACTTTCCCAAATATCTTGTAAAGTTTTCTGAGCGACAAAAGGCATATTAAAAAGTAAGGTGTGATAATGAACTACCCCGTCTTCTTGGTGTTCAGGAACAGCGATATAAATAAGTTTCCTATGTTCTAAGTCATTACCATAAATATACCGATTCAATCTGCGAATAAAATCAGTAAAAAGAGGATTGGTTTTTTCAAGAAAAAGCAAAGAGCGATCAGCTAAGGTAAGAGTTAAAAACTTGGTAGTGAAATATGTGGTTTCAGTTTCAAAATGTCTTTGGTGGTTAGCACTTATCAATCTTTTCATTTGAGTGGATGCCCGACGAATAGAGCGTTCAATGTATTCCTCTTTTGTTTCTGGTTCAATCTCCCGATGTCTGATTTCTCTCGCTATCAAATTGCCGTCCTCACGAAAAGCACCATACTCGCGACCATATTCCCAATAGGTGCCACCTATGGGTTTATTCTTTATGCGAGTAGAACCATACTCCAAAGGGCGTGAAGTAAATTCATAAAATTCAATCAATCTTCCCGAAATTACCGCTTTATTACTAGTTTCCATAATTTTAATCTGTCATTAAGTGTCCTATACTCAAGAGAAGAAATGCGCGCGCGTTCCGCGCGCAATGCACTACTCTGAATCATTAACACCGTCCAAAGGCGCACCGCCCCGAACTGATAAATCAGTTTCGGGGGCGGTACGCCCCTTTTGCCCGACCTTAGCAAAAATGATATACAAACTGGCATAGGAATTTAGATATTCCTGTGCGGTTTCGTCTGGCAAATCTAAATCGTATTTCTCTTTGAAATATGTTTGGATTCGTTCTACTAATAATTGGCTAAACTTTTTCACATAACAATTGTTTCAGTTTTCACTAACAACTTATAGACTACTTTTCCTATACGCTAACAACAAAAAATACGCCTATTTCTAGGCGATTAAAGCAAAATTATTAACGTTAAGTAAAAGTGGTAAGAATTATGCTATGTCAAAATATTCTCTGTTTAAAGAATATGCACGAACTTTAAGATGGATTATTAAATCGTGACTAACGTGCAATTTTACCTTGAAAATTTGATTCATTCTTTTAATTTCTTGGGAAATAACGGCATCGCTTTGCATTGTTAATTTTCTCAAATTAGCTATGCCAGATTTTTCATTCAGAAGAAGATATTTAATAATTTTCATTCGCTGACTTTCACTATCAAGCGGATAGCAATATTCGGGATTCTTGGTTTGATAAATACCTTTCTTGTCATCAATTTTTATTGATACCTTAGGTGGAATTTCAGTAAAAGCAGATTCAATTTCGTATCGTTCAATTTCTTCCTCTAACTCGCGATGAGGGTATTTTAGAATGGAAAGCCAACTATACGCGTCATCACTTTTTACAGTCATATGTATTTCACGTTTACCCTCTGGGGTAGTTATAGAGTGTATTTTAGACAAAACCTCATAAAATTCTTTAATCAAATTCATACCACCATAATACGAAAAACCGTCTTGCTTCAATTCTTCTTCAAGAATAATAATGTCTTGATCCACTGGCTCAAAATCTGCTGGAAGCATTTTGGAGCAGATAAGGTCTAGTATTTTGATTTGGTCGTCTCTGTGGCTCATACCAGCAATCTAGCAATTTTTTATTAAAAAAGCTATGATTATTTAATATGAAAAAGAAAATTATTATCTTGGGAATTTGTCTTTTAATTATAATTTCAGCTGTAAGTTATTTGGGGTTCAAACAATATCAAAGTGCAAAAATTGAAAAAGAGAAAGAAGCTCAAGTATTACTAGATCAACAGCAAAACACTTCAAATATTGTATCTGTAGCGCAAATTAATAAAACTAATGTTACCGATGTGTTTTATGGTTTTTTTCAATACCAAATAGAAGACAAAGGTTCAACCATAGAACCCGGCCAGCGTTTTACAGTAAAAGTAGAAAAGGATAAAAAGTACCCACAAATAGGCAATGCAACTGGTGTGGTTATTGTGGATTATCCTACAGCAAATTATAAGTCTGGCGACAGACCTTCTCCTCAATACATTTTCTATACTGAATATGACCCACACAATTATTGGTATAAAATTTTAAAATTAAAAGCCGTAAATCTAAATTCGGGTGGTGATCAATAAATTATCTTTATTCTGTAACAAACTGGTTCCAACTTCATACCACACTCTCCGCAAAACGTGTAAGATTTGAACGGAAGTATTTAAGGCTATTTCTTGTATTGAAATTTTGATATAATGTAGGGCATGAGTAAAAATATTAAATTTATTTATGCACTCTTGATTATTACAATAACAGGCGGTGCGCTTGCTTATTATTTAGTTCAAAAAGAGCAAGACGTTGCTTATAGTATAAATACTCCATATCAATATCAGATACAAAATAAAAATACATCTACTAAGATAACTTCAGATAAGGCGTTAGAAATTGTGAGCAATTTACCTGAAGTAAAAAAATGGGAAAAATCGTTTACAAGCCCAGATGGAACAAGTCCAACAACAGGGGGCACTCCTGTTATAGATAATGACTCAGAGACAAGCACAACTTATGTAATTCATGTTTACGAAAACATGCCCGATCACACAGCCACTTTTAATTGGTATTATGTTGACAAAAACACAGGAGCAGTAACAAAGGAATTTTAATTTATAAATTGTTAATTAAAAAGGTTCCAACTTCGCACCACAGCCTCCGCAAAATTTGCTCGAAAACAAAATAGTTATCCACAACACAAAAAAAGGAAAAATGTTATAATAAAGGCAACCGGGAAAGATTCTCGTCGCTTCTTTTCTAGCCACTCTTTATTATTCAAGTAAAAAATCTATGAAAAAATTTAATAAGAATTCAATAGTGACTGCCTTTGTTCTTTTCTTTGTAGTAGGTTTTACTTTACCTGTCGCTACTTTTGCGGCGGGGGTTGTCGTGAACCTTGGGTCAGCCGGTAATTTTACAATTTTAGCAAAAACGGGAATCTCAACTACCGGAACTACCTCAGTAGTTGGTGATATTGGAGTTAGTCCAGCGGCGGCGACTTTTATTACTGGATTTGCCCTGACTCTTCCGGCAGGAAGCGCATTTTCCACATCGTCTTTGGTGACTGGAAAAGTCTATGCGCCTGGCTATGCAGATCCAACTTCTTCCAATTTAACTACTGCAATACTTGATATGCAAAATGCTTATACGAGTGGTGCGGGACAAGCACCTAGCGCAACCGAATTGGGAGCTGGAAATATTGGCGGGTTAACAATTGCTCCAGGCGTGTATAAATGGGGTACCGGTGTTACGATACCGACAGACGTCACTCTCGCTGGTAACGCAAACGATGTTTGGGTTTTTCAAATAGCACAAAATCTTAATGTCAGTTCCGGGGTAAAAGTTATTCTAAGTGGTGGAGCTCAGGCTAGTAATGTTTTTTGGATTGTTGCCGGTCAGACAACTCTCGGCACCACGTCCGTTTTTAATGGAAATATATTAGATCAAACAGCTATTGTGTTAAATACTGGCGCGCAATTAAATGGCCGAGCATTAGCACAGTCCGCCGTTACCTTGGACGCAAGCACTGTTAGTATACCAGTTGCTAATTCATCATCTAATAATAATGGAGGCAATGTAAGCACTAGTGGAGGATTATATCCAAGTGGTGGGACCACTGGAACTGTGGCTCAGAGTTCTATGCCTACAACATTGCAAGTTTCTCCAAGTGTCACGATGATCACAATGTCCCCAGGTTGTTCCGGGGGAAATAAGTACAACACATCAACAGGTGAAATTTGTAATAATAATACTGTCACCACTACGACTTCATACAACTTCGGCGCCGCAACTCTCAAGAATGGGAGCAGAGGTAGTGCCGTTATGGAACTTCAAAGATTTTTAAATGACAAATTAAATCTTGGTTTAGTGACAGATGGCAAACTGGGTCCAAAGACAATTGCCGTGATAAAACAATGGCAAAAAGATCACGGTCTGGTCGCAGATGGTATGGTCGGTGTAAAAACAAAAGCAATAATGAACTCTACAGTTCAGTAAAATTTATTAAGTTTAAGTTTTAATAAATAAATTTATGCAATATCTTAATAAAAATCTAACAGTAATTGTATTAGCTATCTTAGGTCTTGGTTTGGTTTCGATTTTTACTTTTGGGGGATTTAAGAATAATTTTACGGGAAAATCTCTAGCGGCTACGGTTGTGGCTGCCAATCTTTCATCAGCTACCAACTTTTCGGTTCTGGCGGCCCTGTCTACGAGCTCTGCCGCTTCGGGTACCACTACTTCCGGCGATTTGGGTCTCAGTCCCGGTCTGGCTGTTTCCAGGACTGGTACTTGGACAGTAGGAGGTACAGAATATTTCGGTCCATCGAGTGCCGCATTTAATGCGCAAGCGGATGCCTTAATTGCTTTTAATAACTTAGTAAGTGAAACTCCAGATGGTGTATGGGCCAGCGCGAGCCCGACACCCGGAGTGTGGAATATTGCTACCGATACCACTTTTGCCGGGCCGACACTGACTCTCACTGGCAGTCCCACGGATGTTTGGGTTTTCCAAATCGGGAATGATATGACTTTTACCGGTTCGGTTGTTCTTGCTGGCGGAGCACAAGCTTGCAATGTTTTTTGGGAAGTTGGACGAGATGCAACAATTGGCGCAGGCAGTAGTTTTGTAGGAACGCTTATTGCGTCGCGAGACATTACTTTAGCGTCCGGCGCAACGGTAAATGGCCGACTCATTTCTCTCAACAGCTCAATAACAGCTACTGGCGCTGCTCATACTATTTCAGGTCCTGGGACATGCGTAGCTGCTCCTACAACCGAAACAATTAATGTCACAAAAGTTGTAACTGGTGGCACCAAAGCAGTTGCCGACTTTCATCTCTTCGTCAACGGTTCACCGGTCACTTCAGGCGCTGTTAACAGTTTTAATGCGCCCGCCACATATACCGTTACAGAAACTCCGAGTCTCAACTACACCGCAACATTCTCTGGTTCTTGCCCTGGCGGTGTTATAAATCTTACTTTAGGCAATCCTGTTCTCTGCACTATTACTAATACTTATACTGCTCCTGCGCCGATTCCATCTCCATCAGGTGGAGGTGGTGGTGGACCTCTAATATCAACACCAGTTCCGCCGTTGATTAGTGTTCTGAAAATTCCAACTCCACTATCTTTACCTCAAGGACCCGGACTGGTTACATACGATTACACGGTCTTAAATGTTGGAACAGTCGCGATGAACAATGTTAAGGTTACTGATGATAAATGTTCCAATGTAAGTTTTATAGGAGGAGATACAAACGGTGATTCAAAATTAGATATCAATGAAATTTGGAAGTATCATTGTGTTACAACGCTTACGCAAACTACCACAAATACTGTGACTGCTACTGGTGTTGCGAACGGTATTACCGCAGTTGATACTGCCGAGGCTACGGTTGTCGTAGGTGTGCCGCTTGTTCCGCCACTCATTCATGTGGTAAAAGTTCCCAATGTGTTTGTTCTTCCTGCGGGCGGCGGAGCAGTTACTTATATGTACACGGTAACTAATCCCGGAACAGTGCCGCTTAGCAATGTCAGCATTACAGACGATAAATGTACCGGCTTGCCGGGTCGGGTCACCGGACACCCCGGAGACCTAAATAAAAATAATTTACTTGAAAGCAACGAGTCGTGGAGCTTCACCTGCCAAACGTATCTTACCCAAACGACGACAAACATTGGCACAGCAGATGGAAGTGCCAATGGAATGACGGCCGTTGACCACTCACTGGCCACGGTTGTAGTGGCTGTTCCAGGTCTTCCAAAAACAGGTTTTCCTCCAGAAGAAAAAAATGAATCTTTCAAAAATTTCCTTAAAACATTCGGTATTAGTTATTAGTCTTGCCGGGATTGCATTATTTTTCTCTCTTGGGTTTTCTACTCAGAATCACAATCCTAAGATAGCTTTATCAAGCGCGCAAGCAGACGCAGGTTTTCCTGTGCGCATTAGGATTCCCAAGATAAATATTGACACATCTGTTGAAAAAGTTGGACTTACACCCGAAGGAGCGATGAGTGTTCCGATGTATCCCCAAGATACGGCCTGGTTTGACTTGGGTCCACGTCCGGGAGAATTAGGGAGTTCGGTAATTGATGGACACTCCGGATATAAAGACAATAAACCAGCTGTATTTGATAATCTGGGCCAGTTGCAAAAAGGGGACAAGGTATATATTGAAGATGAAAAAGGAGAAATCAACACTTTCGTTGTGCGTGAATTAAGAAATTACGACCCAAACCAAAATGCGGAAGATGTGTTTAGTTCGGATGACGGAATTTCCCATTTAAATCTCATAACCTGCGGAGGTGCTTGGGACGAAACAGACAAAACCCATTCAAGTCGATTGGTGGTATTTACTGACAAAGAAACAGAATAGTAAAAAAAGATTGAGTATGGTATAATTACCTCATGAAAGGATACAATACAAACATAGAAAAAGATGCTATCGAAAATACAAATTTTCGAAAAGTTTTATACACTGGCAAGCATAGCCAGATGGTTTTGATGAGTTTAAGGCCGAACGAGGAAATTGGAATGGAAGTTCATCCGGACAATGACCAATTTTTCCGTTTTGAAAAAGGTGTTGGTAAATGCATCATTGACGGCAATTCTTACGATCTTGCCGACGGTTCAGTTATCATCGTTCCAGCCGGGGCAGAGCACAATATAATAAACACATCAAATACAGATGATTTAAAACTTTACACGATTTATTCTCCGGCTCATCACAAGGACGGCATTGTGAGAGCTACTAAAGAGGAAGCGGAAAAAGACGGTCCCGAATTTGACGGGAAAACAACGGAATAAAAAAGTTAAGGCAAAAATATAAAAAAAGAGTAGAATATAGTTATGCTATTTTCTGCCGTGATTACCATACTCGGTCTTTCGGTTTTTGAGACCATTTCGTCTGTCGATAACGCTATCATTAACGCGGAGGTGCTTTCCACCATGGGCAAACGTGCTCGGGGATGGTTTCTGACCTGGGGGATGTTGGTGGCTGTTTTTGTGGTTCGGGGGTTTCTGCCATTTTTTATAATCTGGGGATTTAATCCGTCCCTGAATGTTTGGCAAGTTTTGTCGGCTACTTGGTCCAGTAATCCGCTGGTTCAAGATTCTATACACAGATCGGCTCCTGTATTACTTATTGCTGGTGGAGTATTTTTGCTTTTTTTGTTTTTGCACTGGTTATTTTTAGAAGACAAAAACTTGGGTTTGCCGAGGACAGAGAAATTTTTTATGACTCAAGGGGTTTGGTTTTACGCGACTGTTTCTATTTTACTTGTTGTTATTTCTTGGTTTGCCCTAAAGCAAAATAATCTAATGGCTTTCGGCGCGGTAGTGGGCTCGAGTCTGTTCTTTATAACTCACGGCTTCAAACAAAACGCGGAAATAGAGGAAAAAAGTCTGCTGAATAGCGCGCGTTCCGATTTGAGTAAACTCTTTTTTTTGGAAATAATAGATACCACATTTTCCATCGATGGCGTACTCGGGGCTTTTGCTTTCACTCTTTCGGTGCCTTTGATTCTGCTCGGCAACGGTTTGGGTGCTCTCTTGGTGCGACAACTTACAGTCAGTAACATAGAAAGAATTAAAAAATATGTTTATCTGAAAAATGGCGCCATGTATTCAATTTTGGTTTTGGGTATAATTATGATATTGCACAGTTTTGGTTTTAGTATTCCGGAATATGTTTCACCACTCTGTACGTTCATCATTATTGGATTGTTTTTTTGGAAATCAAAAATGCATCTCAATAATTTATAATATTTTTTATGGAAAATACGCAAAAATTCAAAGAGGAATATGGAAAGCTTAATCCTGCCCAAAAGGAAGCGGTGGACGCTATTGATGGACCGGTGATGGTGGTGGCCGGCCCGGGGACGGGGAAGACAAAAATATTAACATTTCGCATTGCCAACATTTTAGTTAAAACAGACACAGCCCCAGAAAGCATTTTAGCGCTTACTTATACCACTTCTGGAGTTATTGCAATGCGTGAGAAACTTTTAGAGATAATTGGCGACAGGGCATATCGAGTAAACATTTTTACATTCCATGCTTTTTGTGAACACATCATAAAAGAATTTCCTTTTTATTTTAAAGAACTTGAAGATGGAAGAGTCATAGCTGATTTAGAGAGAGTGGAAATTATTGAATCTATTATTAAAAAAAATAAGTTTGAGCATCTTGTTTCTTTCCATGATGAGTTCTCTTTTCTGAATAAAATAGTCGATGGAGTGTTGACGATAAAGAGGGAAGGATTGTCGCCTTCAGATTTTGATAAAAAGTTATCAATTTGGAAAAAAGAACTTTATGAGAATGATGGTATTTACTATAAAAAAGATTTTGGAAAGTTTAAGAAAGGGCAAATTAAACCCGCCGAAGAAGAAAAAATAAACAAAAAAATAGACAGAGCGCAAGAATTGAAAGAAATTTTTTCTCTTTATCAAAATGAGTTGAAAAATCGCGGTTTGTATGATTTTTCCGATATGATTCTATATGTTTTGGAAGAACTTTCAAAAAATGAAAATTTAAAAGCTGACATTCAAGAAAAATACCAATATATTTTAGTAGATGAACATCAAGATACCAACGAAGGACAGAATAATTTAATAGAATTTTTAACTAACGCTTTACACCTAGAAGGAAAACCAAATATTTTTACCGTGGGCGATGAAAAACAATCTATTTATAGGTTTCAAGGGGCAAGCGCGGAGACATTCTCGCGATTTAGTAATCTATATAAAGACATAAAGTCAATTAAACTAAAGGAGAATTATCGATCAACGCAGAATATTTTAGATGGTGCTCATAGTTTAATTGTGAAATCTAAGGGCTTAGAAGACAGCATTAGTCTACATTCAAACACAAAAGACAATGAAAAAATAAATGTGTTAGAGTTTTCAAACTATAAATTTGAACTCTTATATATAGTCGAAGACATAAAATCAAAAATTGAAAATGGAATAACACCTAGTGAAATCGCAGTACTTTATCGAGCCAATAAAAATGTTTCTGACATAAAAACAATTTTAGATTTCTATAAAATTCCTTACACCATTTTTTCAAAAGACAAAGTGTTAGATGACCCGAACATAAGAAATCTCATTAATATTTTGAAAGTTATTTTTAATTTAAACGACGACCACTATTTGGGAAAAGTTCTCTTTGCTAAGTTTTTAAATCTTGATGCGTATGATGTGGTCAGAATTTTAGATAAATTTAAGTCTTTAAGAAAAGAAGAGAAGAAACATATTTTTGCAATTATTGAGGATGAGAAAACTCTGAACGAAATAGGGGTAAAAAATCCTAAAGACTTTTCAAGTCTTGCTAAAGTTCTGAAAGAGTTGAAAACTGAATCCTTAAATCAAAACTTTCCGGATTTCTTCAAGATATTTTTGGAAAAAATAAATTATATAAAATATATGATTGCCTCTCAAGACGGTCGTATTCAACTTTTAAAACTTGATAAACTTTTAGATGAAATAAAAAGTCAAAATCAAAGAAAAAAAGAATATGGTTTAGCTGATTTTGTTTATTTTGTTGATTCGTTTATTAAATACAATTTAGATATAAAAAGTACCGACCCAGAAATCATCGAAGGAGTGTCTTTAATGACGGCGCATGGTTCGAAGGGAAGGGAATTTGAATATGTCTATATAATAAATGCCACTAGGAAATCTTGGGAAGCGAGTCGTGGTGGAAGTGGTATTACTTTGCCTATTTATCAATATGATGGTGATATGGAAGACGAAAGACGACTTTTTTATGTTGCCATGACGCGCGCCAAAAAGAATTTAAATATTTCTTTTTCTAGGACAGATAACGACGGCAGGGAACATGAGGAATCTGAATTTGTTAAAGAAATTAATACTTCAGTTAAAAAAGAAGAGAAAATGAAAAGTTTTGAAGAAAAAAATATAAACAAACTCGCCTTATTTATGAATTCCGAAAATAAGGCGGCTTCTTTGTTTGATCCTGAGTATTTAAAACAGCTTTTCTTTAAAAGAGGGCTTAATGTTACCGCGCTTAATAATTATTTAGCTTGCCCTAAAAGATATTTGTATAAGAATTTAATTAGAATTCCCGATATATATTCTCCAAGTATGAAGTTTGGAAGCATTATTGATCTTTCCTTGAATAAATTTTTTGAAAAGTCCAAAGAAGAAGAAAAAATTCTACCAAAGAAAATTCTTCTAGGGGAATTTGAGAACGCTTTAAACAAATTCAATTTATCGGAAAAAGATGAAGAAAAGTTTAGAGAAAGAGGAGAAAAAGCGCTTGCTGATTACTACGATGAGTATTCCAAAGAATGGACATATAAAGTAGACATGCAATTTTTTATTGAAAGAGATTTTAAACTTAACAATGGAGATACTCTAAAATTGAGCGGTATTTTAGATAAAATAGAATACATAGAGGATTTGTTTTCACCCAACATAAATATCATTGACCATAAAACGGGCAGAACTTTTTCTGAGAAAACAAAAGAACAAAAGGTTGATTATGAACGACAACTGATTTTTTATAAGTTGCTTCTTGCTGATTACGGCAAGAGAGATTTTAAAATTAATAAAAGCACTCTTGATTTTATAGAAAAAAACAAAAAAGGAAATTTTGAGCAGTATTCTTTTGATGTTACAAAGGAACATTTAGAAAAACTAAAAGAAGAAATTAACATGTGCGCCAGAGAAGTTTTATCTATGGAATTTTTGAAAAAAGGTTGTAATAAAAAAGATTGCGAATGGTGTCAGATTGAAAAATAATTATGAATATCGCAAAACAGCGGAAATTTACAAAAAGAATGTTTAGGTGTATCTTTTAATCGAAAGAGGTACAAAATGAGCGAAACAAAGAGCATTGTTCCAGCAGACATTCC
>PMIU01000097.1 GCA_003157195.1 Candidatus Nomurabacteria bacterium | reverse complement strand
ATATGCTAATTCCCAACACTTGCTCAATGCTTCAAATAATTTTGGCATTTGACTCTCAAAATCAATTTTTGAAATACCATCTCCTGCGGACTTAGCTTGATTCAGTTTATCATCACCGGACATTTTTTTCACGTCAGCGGCAACCTTTTGCCATGTAGTCGGATAATATTCCTCAATACTTGCCGCCGTTGACTCAAAGAATTGTCCGTTGGTTTGCAAATTAGCATGACTTGTTAAAAATGTATCACGCTGGGATATGTCTGTTTGCTTGTCTACAAAAATTACTGCCCTATCTTTATAAATACTAGTTTCAAGTGGTTTGAATACTTGCACAATCGCATTAAACGAGCGTTGCGTTTGAATAAGATCGCCATCGGCGGGAACTATTTGTACACGAGGTTTTTCAGAATAATGACGCTCAATAACCTTATTCACAAATTCTAAATCGCTTTTGCCCTCGACAATCAAAAAGTTTTTGGGCAAAAGCAAGTCGGCAGGACTTCCGCCAAGTAGCTCGTAAACCACAAACGGCTTTTCAATTTCGGTTATTGGTGCAATGTTTGTTTCCTTGTTTATTTTTTCAACTTTGAATATTGTTTGCTCGTCATGTTCATCAACGACCAAAACCGAGGAGTGGGTATTGATGAAAACCTGATCGCCGCCTTTCGCTAATTCCAATAAAGCATTTTTGAGTTTTCTTTGTGCCGATGGATGTAAATGTAATTCGCCCTCGTCAATAAAGAATAGAAAAAATTTACTCGTTTCTTCGTGTTCACGACGAAAATCGGCGTAGGTTTGGATAATAGCAAGCATCAATGCCCTTTGCATACCATCTCCTTTTTCGTCTGCGTCAGTATAAACCCCATCATCAATCGAGGTATCAAAATTTTTGAGTAAATCTTCAAAAACTGGCTCGGCTACTTCAAAAACAACTTTGTTGCAGTCAGGAAATTGTTTTTCTAGACACACTTTTACCTTACCGCTTAATTCATCTAGTTTTACTCTAACCTCTGATTCTGGGGCGGTAAAAAGTTCATCGAATTTTTCACGAAAGGCAGCATAATCTTTGTTCTGTTCCAAAATGGCAGTCAAAACACCAGAGAGCATATTTGCGATGGGAGTGTTCTTTCCATACTTTGCCATCTCCATCGGATTTATTTGGGTGTTCACATATTCAAACTTGGGGAGAAAGTCGTTGAAAGCAGAATCGAAACCAGTCGGATTTTTTGCTAACCATTCGTTTTTGTTCGTATCAAAAATTTTTCGCGTTTTTGAATCACTACTAATACGCCTTACTCTAACAGTATCGTTTTCACCAAGAAGATTTTTGATTGCGGTTTTATTTTTCTCATTCTTCATTTTGGCGATGCCGTCTTGTATTTCTGAAAATTCAATTTCAACACAAACTTCAGCAGTGCCATCTCGCATAAAGCGAATTTTATCTATATCGCCCTTCGCGCCATAAAACCAATCTATGGCTTCAAAAAAGTTTGTTTTTCCATGGTTATTTTGCCCGACAAAAACATTAAATTTATCAGCAGTAATTTCCGCTGTTTTTATTGATCTAAAATTACTAATTGTTATTTTTGAGATCTTCATAAATTTTCTTTGCAATATGGAAGGCAAAATTTACAGCAACGGCATTACCAATCATTTTATATCCGTCAGCAATATCACGATATTTGAAAATAAAATCGTCGGGAAATGTTTGGATTCTTGCACATTCTCTTACGGACAAACGGCGATATAAATTTTCTTTTCCGGGAACAAAAATTCTTTCGTTTTGGCTTATAAACTTCATCTTTGGTGCTTGAGGGTGAATAGGCGCGTGGCGACCTCCAGCTTGAATTGTGAAAGAGGGTTCGTCCCACGAACGCACTCGATTTCGTGACATATAGATTGAAGAAAAGCCACCATTCATATATTCATGATTTGGAATTTTTAGCTCATCGCCGTTTGTCTTATTTTTATCTAAAGCTGGTTTTGCTAAACGCAAATCATAAATAGCGTCTTTCAACACGGGTTTATATTTTTGTGGTTCTGGAAACTCAAATTTCTTTTTTAATCTTTTATGATAGCCAACGATAATAACTCGAAGTCTATCCTCTGGAACATCATAATCATTCGCATTTAGCAATTTACATGAAATTTCATAACCAGCATTTTCAAATTCTTTGATTATTTTTGAAAATGCTTCCTTGTGTTTTGGATGTAAAATACCAGAAACATTTTCTGCAAGAAAAAATTTTGGCTGTTTTTCTTTTAACAAACGGATATAATCATAAAATAATTGACCTCGCTTATCATTTATCCCACGACCAGCACCCGCCTCACTCCAACTCTGACAGGGTGGTCCGCCGATTATTCCGTCAACTTCTGGAATTTCAGACGCTGGAACATCTACAATGCTTCTTTTATCGAGTTTTGTTTTGGGAAAATTATGCTCAAATGTTTCCCAAATTGTAGGGTCATATTCGTTTGCCCAAACAACATGAAAACCAGCTCTTTCAAAGCCTAAATCTAATCCGCCCGCACCTGTAAATAAAGAAGCTAATTTCATATTATTTTCTAAAACTCAATAACTTCGCTTCCAGCAATTTTGCTGGGTTGTTTGGCGATTTTATTTTTATATCTTTTATTGAAAAATTATCGCCAACTAAATTTTCAAGATTCTTTCTGTCTTTTTCTGGAAAAGATAAATACTTATCTTTCAGCAAAATTGCATTAACAAATAATTCGGGATTTTGCTCTGTCGGAACGACATAATCAAAAACCTTGATAGGATTTTCAATTCCCCACATTCCACGAATACGCAAATAAGTTATTCCGAGTGGATCAACTTTATTGACCCTGCCCAGTTCGTTAGTTTCTGAAAATTCAACATCTTGCAATTCATTAACACCTTTTGAGATTTTATCTCTTACTCTTTCGTAAACTTCTTTGCTTGCCGAATAGCAATTACCATAAACGAGCCATAGTGCTTTTAATTTATTATCGTTTGAAACACCAATAACATAAACTAAATCTTTTTCCCGCCAATCTTCACAATTTCTGCAAGCCGTAGTTATCATCGGGCTATCAGAATACAATTTATCTTTTGGATATGAGCTATTGAGTGCAATTCCCGAGCGTAAACTCTCAATTTTTTTTACCTCTATTGCATCACCTTGTTTGATAATAATATCCGGTGGATTATTCTGATTTCCGATATAAGAAAAATATTTGCTATAAATTTCATTTTTCTTTTTAAGGTCATTTACTTCCAATGAATTGCAAAACAAATCTTTAATATAAAATTCCAAGGCATCGCCCATATTGTTTATCCTATTGGAAGAACGATAATGAGAAACCAAGTTTGTGATTGGGTTTTTAACTAAATTTGTTATGGCGATAAGTAAATTTGTTTCCATAGTTTTATTTTATTAAATCCTCAATTGGCACATTTAACGCTTTTGCGATTTTTTTAAGTGTATCAATAGTCGGATTATCTTGTTTGCCTGCCTCTATGTTGATTATCGTATTATTTGAAACATCAGCAAGACGAGCCAGCTTCTCTTGCGACAAACCTAGTTTTTCCCTTATTCGTTTGATTTTGCTTGACTCTACCATATTTTATTAGTAATATTAAATTGTGGTATAATGATCATATGTTTAAATTTCCTAACTACAATATAATATTACCAAAATATTTGGAAATAGTAAAGAAAAAAGGGAGTTCCTTTGTCTTTTCCGCGTTGGGAGGGTGGGACAAGGAAAAGAAAGAAAATTCCGCCAAAAAAATTGCCGTCGGAAGCGAGGGCGTGGCGGAAGGGGGGTTTGGGGGGAATTCCGCCACGCCCGAGCGAAATCAAATTGAGGACAGTCCCGCCGTCCTGCTCGTTCAGAGCAGAACCCCGCACAAAAGTTTTCTTTTCCTTTTAGAAGAAAAAAATCGGCGCGCGCAAATTAAAAAATGTAAAGAAAACTTTTTTGCGGGGTGGCGAGGTTTCCGAGCGACGGCGGGGCTGGCTTCCTTATTGGGGGTTTTGCTCAAAGAACGTTCGAACATCAATCAAAAAACAC
>PMIU01000001.1 GCA_003157195.1 Candidatus Nomurabacteria bacterium | reverse complement strand
GTTAATTGGTTGATTAGTTAATTACTTAGATCCTGCGTGAACAGGGATGAATTATTTAAAAATCCACAATTTATCGCTGCTTATTAATAATTTTTCTATTTTGCGTAAAAAGCATACCTGAGGTATAATTTTTACGCATGGCTTACGGACACCAGAAAATCAGCGTCGAATTCAATTCTAACCGCCTGACTCACTTCGGCGGTGTCTATCTTTTGTATCTGTTTTTAAAGAATATTGGGTTAAGAAAACTTTTCGGGCAGCAGATTCACTTTGAACAGCGCAATAATCATTATTCTGTTTCGGAATTAATTTTTTCGCTGATGTATCCGATTATTTTAGGCATCGGCCGAATCGAAATCACCAGCCTTTTGGGGAATAACGGCGTCTTTAAATTGCTGACCGGATTAAAGAGCTATCCCAAATCAACAACGTTGCGGCGCTTCCTTTCGCGAGGCGCGGATAAATTGCTGCCGCAGCTTGTTCGCCTGCACGACCGCTTGAGAAAATATTTTCTCAACCTCATCGTGCCGGAGAAAAAACTGCTGCTTGATTTGGATTCGACTGTCTGCACGCTCTTCGGGCATCAGGAAGGCGCAGTCAAGGGCTACAACCCCAATCACCGCGGCCAGCGATCATATCATCCGCTCTTCTGTTTTGAAAGTACGAGCGGTGTTAGCCTGTTCGGACTATTGCGCCCCGGCAATGTTTATACCTCTGACGGTTCAGTGGAATATCTTAAAACTTTTTTCAAACAGTATCCCCAAAAAGAATATCAAGTCAGATTCCGGGGAGATTCCGGTTTTTACAACAAGGATATCGTGGCTTTGATTAGCGGTAATAGTTGTGAATTCGCAATCGTCGCCGATATGACCGGCCCCTTAAAAAATCTGGTGACCGGACTGAAATATCAGCCGGCGGCCGGAACGGACGAAATGTTCAGCTTTGCCGAAACCGAATACCAACCGACTAACTGGAAAGAAAAATATCGCTACTGCATCGTCAGAAAAAAATTGCAGTCCGAGGAAGCCGATCAATCAACCCTGTTCACCGTAAATGCCTACAGCTATTCCGCCATCGTTACCAATCTGGAAATGACTCCGGCCAATGTTTGGAAATTTTACAACGGCCGCGTCCAATGCGAAAGAAATATCCGCAGTCTGAAAGAAGATTATTATCTGGGCAGCATCCCGACGAAATATTTTTCCGCCAATGAGCTGTATTTGGAAATTCTGCTTTGGTCGTACGATCTAATTAAGTGGTTCCAGCGGTTGTGCTTGCCCGAAGACTGGCAGTCTAAAACTTTACAGACGCTCCGCCATGAATTGTTGCTTTTACCCGGTTCATTCGTCAGACACGGCAACAAACAGATTCTCCGTTTTCCGAAAAATTCGCCATATCAAAAAGTATTTTTATCCGCCAAAGATGAAATCGCGAAACTAAAAGATTTGAATGAAATATTTAAAAGAGCGAAAAAAAACCAACAAAACAAATTTATATAAATCAGCTCCTGGGTGAAAAAAATTGATTTTTCACGCAGGTTCTAAGTATTTAATAAACTTGCTGGCGCGCAAATCAATCCTTTTATCCGATTCAACGCATTTAGGAAGATTTTTCCAGTCCAAATCTTTAGGAAACGGCTTGCCCTGCAACTTCCCGAAATATCTCTCTCTTATTCTCGCGTCTTTTTTCAATTTAAGGCCGGGATGAAATTTTATAATTTCCTTCGCGGTATCAATCGCTCTTTTAAGATCGCTGGAATAAGCAACATCTATGTAATAGCTGCTCAGTCTGCGACCGACTTTTTTTGCATCCCTAAGCCCTTTTTTTGATAATGTCCCACCCAGTTGACCGGTACAAATATTTTTTGCGTTTTGAACGCTTTCCCGGTGTCTTAGAATAATCAAACGGGAATTGCTCTTGCCCGCAACAATTCTTTCCCCGGCATTTTTTTTATCCGAATTATTTAACAAACCGCGCGCCGCCAATTTGACATTGGACAAGACGCGACCACTATCAAGGACTGAATATTTTGAATCTTTGGCAGATGTTTTTTTTAATAACTTCATAGAATAAATTATGGTGGCGCAAAGAATAGGGTGTGCGACAAAACAGCTAAATTATTTTTTCCAGCGCGCTAATTTTGGCAAGCCGGCGACGAAAAACGCGGCGATGAATTTTGGAAATTTCATTTCAATTAATTTGCCTTTGCAAAATTCCTGCATTTCTTGCACCGTGCAATCGCGCATAAATTTTCCATTTTGATAGCAATAGCTGCAATACATAGTTGATTTGCTGCCATCGGCATTTGTTCCCCCGCGCGCCGGGTCTTGCTTCATCGGCATCCCGCAACTTTGGCAATTTTTGTAAACCTTGTCCATAGAGTATATTTTTAAAAATAGTAATCATTATTTAATATTAGACGGTCAATTCGTTGCGCAACAATATAGCAATATAACAATTTAACAATTTTTTATAGTTCCATATCCGGCCACTGCTTTTTATCATCTTTTATTTTTTCACTCAAATCGTGCTTTAAAGAATACAGATACAAGCTCTCAACTTTTTTACGCGCCCAAGGCGTTCGGCGTAAAAACGCCAAGCTGGATCGCATATTCGGATGATTGGTAAAACACTTAATCTCAATTTCTTCGCCCAAGCGCTCCCAGCCGAACTTGGTTTGCAAGTCGGTGAGAATTTTTTCCAGCGTCATACCGTGCAGGAGATTTTTATTTTTTGTTTCCATTTAATCAATCGACTGAAAAAAATCGCAGTGCGCGTCCGGCGGCACTTCAAAATTTCCTTCCGTGCAATAAGTCCGACCATCTTCATCGCGATAGCTGGTACAGCGGTGGCATTGTGTGGCCTCGTTGCCCCAAGATAAGGTGAATTCGGATTCAATTTCGTGTGACATATTTTTTGCGGATTAAAATTATTAACTACTTTATATATTATTTTATCATAAAACGCAAGATGCTCAAAACCAATGAAAAAGCAGTAGCTCCGGCTACTGCTTGATTTTTATTCCATTTTTTCCTTCGAATACAGTTTGGCCTGCGCCACGGCTTCGTGCAGTTCGCGGGCCAAGATTAGGTGCTGTTCGGCAAAGG
>PMIU01000013.1:2448-2824 GCA_003157195.1 Candidatus Nomurabacteria bacterium | reverse complement strand
AAACGAATAATATTTAAAGTAAAAAAAGATTATGAACGTTTTAGCATGCTTTTATATATTGCTAACTCTAAAGAAACTTTTCATCTTAATGATCTTTTAAATAAAAAAAAGCTTAATAAAACTTTTGATGAAATTTTAATTATAGACAGGGGAGAGATAATAGTTTCAATCGGAGCATGGTGTTTAATGCCAAATCATTTTCATATATTAATTAGACAAGAAGTTGATGGCGGAATTACTAAATTTATGAGGAAATTGGGCGTAGGGTATTCTATGTTTTTTAATATTAAATACCAAAGGACTGGAGCACTTTTTGGGGGATTATTTAAATCAAAATTGATTGGAATCAATGATAATTATATGCGACAACTTTTTG
>PMIU01000013.1:0-2351 GCA_003157195.1 Candidatus Nomurabacteria bacterium | reverse complement strand
AATCTCCCGAGAACCGTTCTTGAGAATTTTAGAAAATGAGCAGAGAAATAAAAATTAATTACTTAACATTTATTTTACTGCTCACTATTAAGAATTCCAGAGGAAAACTTAATGAGTGAGAATTGATTTGAGAGTTCTAAGTTTTACGTCCGTGAACTCACAACGATAGGACGGTTGAACAAATGAAGGTTCGTAAATATCGAGCGACTCCTTCAAGTCTCGGAAGCTTACGCTTCAATTTTCGACTTATTCTGCAAAGAATTTATCGAAGTTTTTTCGGGCTATGGGACAAACAAGCTTTTTCAACTCGCTCACCGATACCCCACTTTTTTTCGAGGTGCGTTTGAACATCTTGTTCAACGCCTTCATTTTGCGCTGAACAATTGAAGCCAAAAACATCTCGAGTAACTGCAAAGCGATTCCGCTTTGATTCGTAAAGTCCATATGGTGTAGGCCTCCTTTCTGAGGAGAAGTATAACATAAAATACTATATATGTCAAGGGGTTAGAAAGTTTATTTATTGCTACAATAATGGGATGAAAATCATATTTTTTGGATTAGAAAAAGACAAACAGGCTATTTTCCTGGATTCTTTCAAAGATGCGGGAGTTTCTTTTTTTGAAGAAAAGCTGGATGAAAACAATGTGGCTTTGGCAAAAGATGCAGAGGTTATTTCTGTTTTCGTAAATGGCACAATAAATAAAAATGTTATTGACGCTCTGCCTAATTTGAAATTTATCGCCACCCGCTCGACCGGTTTTGACCATATCGATTATGAATATGCCGCCTCTAAAGGCATAAAGATTTCTAATGTGCCGGCTTACGGTTCCCATACGGTGGCTGAATTCGCTTTTGGACTTTTGTTGAATCTTTCCCGAAATATTATTAAAGCGAATAATCACATCAGAGAAACCTCAAGCTTCAATTATGATATGGGGATGGAGGGCTTCGACCTGCAAGGCAAGACCTTGGGTATTGTCGGTACGGGGAAAATAGGGAAAAACGTCGTGAAAATCGCCAAAGCTTTTGAAATGAATGTTGTTGCTTTTGATTTGTATCCGGACTTGGCTTTTGCCAAAGAAAACAAATTTGAGTATAAAAGTTTAAATGAAGTTATGTCAGGTTCCGATGTTGTAACTTTACACGCTCCCTACAATAAAGAAAATCATCACTTGATAAATAAAGAAAACATTTCAAAAATGAAAAAAGGAGCTTATCTGATAAATACCGCCCGGGGAGAACTCATAGACACCGAAGCACTAGTGTGGGGACTCAAAGAGAGGATTATCTCCGGTTTCGGGGCGGATGTGTTGGAAGATGAAAGAATTCTAAAAGATGAAAAGAATTTATTACGTAACGGCAAACTGAAAGAAACAGAGATGAAAATGATTAATTTAAACCACGAACTGATGAAAATGCCGAATGTGATTGTTACACCTCACATCGCTTTCTACACGCGTGAAGCGGTAAATGAAATACTAAAAGTAACTGTTCTGAATATTAAAAGTTTTATTGCTGGTAATCCGGTGAATCTCGTAAAATAATAATATGCTTCAAAAATGGATTAAAAATTGGGCTGAATTGGCGACAACTCCAAATCGCAAAATAGCCTTGGAAATAATGGAAGCGGGCTTGGGCTCTATAGACACATCCGAGGTAATAAAAAGTAAAATAAAATTAGATAATAATATCTTGATTGTGGATAGTCAGCTTTTTGATTTGAATGAATTTAAAAAAATAAAAGTTGTCGGTTTTGGAAAATCTTCCGGTGTTGCGGCATTAGCGTTGGAGAAAATTTTGGGAGATAAAATTACAGCGGGTGCGGTTGTCAGTTTAGAGAAAGTTGACTGCAAACATATTGAAACTTTTGCCGGTATGCATCCTAGACCGAGTGAAAAAAACATTGAAGCCGGTAAAAAAATATTTGAAATAATCAGCGGTTCAAATGCCGAAGATCTGATTATCGTGCTGGTTTCCGGTGGGGGTTCCGCTCTGCTTTGCTACCCGGAAGATGAATATATACAAGGCGCCAGACTTTACGATAGCTTTTTAAAATCTGGCAAAACAATTAGTGAAATCAACACGGTTCGCAAACATTTATCTCTCTTAAAAGGCGGGGGACTGGTAAAAATAGCCTATCCGGCAACCATAGTCGGACTTATTTTTTCCGATGTGCCGGGAGATATTTTTGAAAATGTCGCCTCGGGCGCGACTTATAAAGACGAAACGACCATAGCCGATGCGCAAAAAATTATTACCGAAAACAATCTAGGAGATTTTAATTTGATTGAAACGCCCAAAGAAGACAAATATTTTGAAAAAGTTTATAACTTTGTTTTAGTTTCCAACAA
>PMIU01000102.1 GCA_003157195.1 Candidatus Nomurabacteria bacterium | reverse complement strand
TGGATTATTGCCCGAATTGCTTATCCTTATAGAGCGAACTTCGTGAGGTCTGATTTTTTCAGAGCAATCCTTAACCGGTTAAAAAATAATGAACCTGTCAGTGCGGTCACGGATCATGTTTTTAACACGACTTTTATTGACGATATTGCTTATGCCATAGATATTTTAATTAAAAGTAATTCTCAAGGAATATTTCACGTTGTCGGTAGTCAGAACCTAACGCCTTTTGCTGCGGCAAATTTAATTGCAGATGAATTCGAATTAGATAAATCTAGGATAAGTAAAACTACAAGAGCGGATTTTTTTAGCAACCGCGCGACAAGACCTTTTCAATTGTCGCTTAAAAATGATAAAATAACAAAGTTGGGCATCAAAATGAGGACCTTTGATGAGGGATTAAGGAAAATAAAAACCCAAATTTAATATATGACAATAACTTGTAGGGCACGGATATGTGGGTTTGGTAACAGCCTCTGTTTTTGCGGATTTGGGCAACACGGTCTGGGTTATCGGTCACACTAAGGAAAAAATAGAAAAGCTTAAAAAGGGGATACTGCCTATTTACGAACCGGGGCTTGAGGAAATTGTCAAAAGAAACGTTAAAGCCAAAAGGTTATTGTTTACTTTAGATTATAGGGAAGCTATTTCCAGCTCAAAAGTCGTTTTTATTGCCGTAGGCACTCCTCCGCTGCCGACAGGCGAAGCGGATTTATCGGTTGTCTTTGAAGTTGCCAAAAAAATAGGAGAAAATCTTAAAAGATACACGGTGGTCGTAACCAAAAGTACTGTCCCTGTCGGAACAAATAAGAAAACTAAAGAGATAATAAATGCTGCAAAGCCTGCCGGAGTTACATTTTATATAGCTTCTATTCCTGAATTCTTAAGAGAGGGACAGGCAATTTCGGATACGCTTCATCCCGATAGGGTTGTCATCGGTACAGATTCAAAAGCCGCGGAAGAATTATTGGTGGAGTTGCATGAGGGAATTGACGGGAAAAATGTCCTGACCAATATCGAAACCGCAGAAATGATTAAGTACGCCGCCAACTCATTTTTGGCTACAAAAATATCCTATGCCAACGCGGTCGCTTATCTTTCGGAATTAACCGGCGCCAACGGATTAAAAGTTTTGGAGGCAATAGGACTTGATAAAAGAATCGGCAACCAATTCTTATCTCCCGGAGCAGGATATGGAGGATCATGTTTTCCCAAAGACGTAAAAGCGTTGATTGCGTGTTCCAAAACCTTCGGGTATGATTTTTCTTTGCTTAAAGATGTTGAGTAAATTAATAAACAGGCAGTTCTTGGCATAGTAAAAAAAGCCGGTAAATTATTGGACGGAAATGTGAAAGGAAAAACAATCGGGATACTGGGCTTATCTTTTAAGCCCGATACCGATGATATGAGAGATGCTCCCGCAATTACCGTAATTAACAATCTTTTGCAAGAAGGCGCAGCAATAAAAGCATATGACCCGATTGCGATGAATAACGCGAAGAGAATTTTAAAGGGTATTGAGTACGGCGCAGATTCTTATTCTGTTGCCAAAGATTGCGATCTTCTGATTGTCATGACCGAATGGAACGAATTCAAAAAACTTGATTTGGGCAAAATAAAAGAATTGATGAAGGAACCTGTGCTTTTGGACGGAAGAAATATCTATAATCCTCAGGAAGTAAGAGGAATGGGCTTCAGATATACGGGAGTTGGTAGATGACCTCGTTTGTCAAAATTGCTGAAAGGTCATGTTTCCGAAGCCGGTTTTAAACATAAGGAGATATATTATGAATAAACAAGAAAAAGGCGGCGAGGAAGTATGAAGGCTTTAATTACGGGAGTCACCGGTTTTGCCGGAAGTTATCTGGCAGAACATCTTTTGTCAAAAGGATATACGGTCAGCGGAACATATCTGACCGATGACAGTTTAATAAATGTAGCCACAATAAAAGAAAAGATAAATTTAATAAAAGCGGATTTGTCTCTGGAAAAAAACGTTTTTGATATTGTAGAAAAAGTTTTTCCGACGGCCATTTTCCATTTAGCTGCTTTAACTTCTCCCGCAGACAGTTTTAAAAACCCAACCGAAACTTTGAATAATAATATTTCGCTGCAGGTAAATTTGTTGGAAGCTGTCAGGAAGCTTAATTTACCGAACACCAAAATTCTGATTGTTTCTTCGGCAGACATCTATGGACGGGTTGCTAAAGAAAATTTGCCTATCACCGAAGAAACGCCTTTACGTCCGACAATTCCTTACAGTGTATCCAAAATAGCTCAGGATTTTTTGGGACTTAGCTATTTTTTAACCTACAAACTCAAAATAATAAGAGTAAGACCGTTTAATCATGTCGGTCCCAGACAATCTCCGAAATTTGCCGTTTCTTCCTTTGCAAAACAAATAGCCGAGATAGAAAAAGGGAAAAAAGAAACTTGTTTATCGGTCGGAAATCTTCAAGCAAAAAGAGACTTTACCAATGTAAAAGATATGGTTAAAGCATATGTGCTGGCAGTTGAAAAGGGAATCGACGGAGAAGTCTATAATATCGGATCCGGAGTTTCCCATAAAATGTCGGACATCTTAAGTCAATTAATCTCGATGTCAACCGCAAAAATAGAAATAAGACCGGACAAGACACTTTTTAGACCCGGTGACGATCCGGAACTAATTTGTGACAATAGTAAATTCAAAAAACTGACGGGCTGGAAACCCCAGATTTCTTTAAGCGCAACACTTAAAGAAACCCTGGACTATTGGAGAAATATAATTTAAAATTAGATATCGTTATGAAAAAAGCTTTAATAACAGGAATTACGGGCCAGGACGCATCCTATTTGGCTGAATTCTTGCTGAAAAAAGGATATAAGGTGTACGGCACAACCAGACGGTCAAGCACCGTAAATAATGAGAGAATAAAGCACATTCAAGACGTTATTACTATTTTGCAGGGAGATTTGTTGGATCAGGGGTCATTATCTTCCGCCTTGATTGAGTCTCAACCCGATGAGGTCTATAATTTAGCCGCTCAATCTTTTGTCCAGACCTCCTGGAATCAGCCGGTGTTAACGGGAGAGTTTACCGCTTTAGGAGTTACCAGGATTCTGGAGGCAATCAGAACGGTTAATCCGAAAATAAAATTCTACCAGGCCTCGTCTTCGGAGATGTTCGGCAAAGTAGTCGAGACTCCGCAGAAAGAGACAACCAGATTCCATCCGAGGAGTCC
>PMIU01000032.1 GCA_003157195.1 Candidatus Nomurabacteria bacterium | reverse complement strand
ATATGGGTTGGGAATTGAAATAGAACCAGTGGAAAGTATTTTAGTGTTTGGGTCTATTATCCCTTCGCTGAGCGCGCCTAAGGCAAAAAACGGTTTGACGATTGAGCCGGGAACATAGAGTCCTGCAGTATCTCTGTCCAGAAAAACTTTTCTCGAATCAATTAAATAGCTTTTAATGGTTGTGGCGTCTTTTCCAAATGACAAAATTTCCGAATTGTATTCCGGAAAGCTGGTGGAAGTTAATACCTCTCCATTTTGCGCGTTCATAATCACTCCGGCTCCGCCGGTAAAAGTTCGGCTGGCGGAAACATTTTGAATCAGAGTGAATAACTCTTTTTGGATTCTTGAATCAATAGTTGTGACCAAGTCGGTACCTTGCTTTGGCGCGTCCACAATATTTTCTGAATACACTTTACCGAGTGCATCAGTTTCTATTATTTTTGAACCATTTTCTCCTTTTAGGCTGTCATTGTACTCTTTTTCTAATCCGTCTTTACCGATAAAGTCTCCTTGCCAAAAGTTGCCCGTGCTGTCTTGCGACGGATAGCTCACATAACCCAAGAGATGCGAAAAACCGGGCGATAAATAGGTGCGGGTTGGAATAGAGGTTACATCCCCCTGGTCGCCGGTATTTTTATTCCAGACCAATTCCACTTTATTGCGGTCGTAAATTATTCCCCGGTCTGTGAAAATGATGGCTTTTTCGAGGACATTATTTTGACTTCTTTTGAAATACGCATCGCCCTTTTGGATTTGTAGGTAGATAAGGCGAACTCCGAAAATTCCCGTAACGAATAAAAATAAAATACCCAGAGACAAAATAGCGCTTTTAGAAATAGGCTTTTCTATTCGTCCTTCGAATTGCTGGCGGTCGAAGTTTTGCAGATTTTTTGAATCTAAAAAAATTTCATCTGGCTCAACGAAAGTATTTTTATTTTTTATTTTATTTTTTTTAAAAATTCTTTTTATCATGAAATCGCAATTTCTTTTTAAACATTTCCAATAATACTAAAACTAAAACAGAAACAAAAAATGAAATAAAAATCATAGGTGAATTTTTAGTTTCTTTTATTCCATAAAGCAAATCTGATAAAAAAAACAGTAAGGCAACTTCCCAAAAAACATTAAAATATATCATACCAGTAAGTGCCAGTATAACAGATACCCAAAGTGGCATAAAAAGCACAGAAAATAAAAGCGCGAAAATAGCTAAAATTCTAAGCGACATATTTCCATCTTACTCTCCTCTGTCGTATCTTTCAAGGTAAGACGTGAGCTGTCGGCTGACTTTTATAAAAGTAGCTCTTTTGGGGAATTCTTTTAGCTGTCTGGCGCCGATGTATGTGGCTGTGCTACGCAATGATCCGAGTAAGTCTTGGATGAAAACGTGAATGTCTCCTTTGTGCGGGATTAGTGTATACCTGCCTTCGCTGGCTCGGTGAGCGTCTTTTTTGCCATAAAATTCTTGCATCGCTTTATTAGAAGATGAACCGAAATATTCTTTATATTTTTTCCCATCTTTTATCACTGTCTCTCCCCCACTCTGCTCAAAACCGGACCACATCGATCCGCATAAATTAAAATCCGCTCCTCCACAGAAAGCTTTAGCAACATCCGAAGGATACTGCTGTCCGCCGTCGGCAATGATTCTGCCGACTCCTTGTTCATTGGCAATGCCGTGCGCCGCATCGGCGCATTCTATCTCCGCCGAGAGTTGCGGGTAGCCGACTCCAGTCATGCGTCTCGTGGTGCAGGCGGAACCCGGACCAATGCCTATTTTTACAATATCTGCTCCGGCTAAAATAATTTCTTCGGTGATTTCATTGGTGACGACATTGCCGGCGATGATGATATGCTTCGGGCACATCTTGCGAACTTCTTTAATAGTTTCCAAAAATCTTTGTAAGTAGCCGTTTGGCACATCTAAACAAATAAAAGAAAACTTTTCTAGTAGTCCTTTCTTTTTCATAAGTTTTAACTGCTTCATATCTTGTTCGCGAATGCCGAGTGTGTAGCAAATATAGTCCGGATTTTTGAAAGTCTTAAAAAATTTCTCATAATCTTTAACCGTGTAGTATTTATGAAAAGTCGTAATCATTTTGTATTCGGAAAGAATCCGAGCCATTTCAAAAGTTCCGCAAGTAGCCATGTTGGCGGTCATAATAGGCAGGCCAGTCCACTTTTTCGGGGAATGATAAAAGGTAAAAGAGCGTTCCAATAAAACATCCTTTCGGGACTTCAAAGTACTGCGTTTCGGCCGCAGTAAGACATCCTGGTAATCCAATTTTACGTCATCAATTATTCGCATATGTTGTATTATACACTTACTTAATTCAAATATCTCTCAAGAAATTTTTCTCGAGACATGGTAGCCATAGCTCTGGGGCGGGTATCTCTATTGGTTAATGCGGAAACAACTCTCATTGACCCGAGTAGAAGTTTTACATCTATTGAATCTTCAATTTCAAAACCCATTTTTTCCATANNAATCCACGACACCGCATAGACTTTTTGTATATCAGTATTTGAAGATATAACAACTGCCAATTTTTTAAACCCATCTTTTATTAATCTAATTTTTTCGCCGACGCCTAAGTCATTGGCGGGAGCTAGATGAATATGTAAACTCTGGTATGTATCAGGAAGTATTTGATAACCTAATATCTTATTTACTCGAGTGTAGCCATGTTCAAAGAAAAAAGCATTTCTTTCCGCGTCCAAATTTTGAACCTTAGAATTTTTCTCTATTTTTGGTGTTGACTTGTTAAATGGATTTTCCATAATTAATACACTAGCCAAAGGCTAGTAAACCTCCTGTTGATAACATTTCTCACAGTAAACCATTTCCGGACGGTCGTCTGAATATGATGTTTCAAATTCTACTTCACATTTACCTTTATGTAAGTGATTTTCTTTGTCGCACATACATTGTCTGTGCCAGAGTTTTAATGGATTTCTTAAATTAATGCGTTGGTAGTGTCTGCAATTTGGGCACAGTCTTGGTAATGGCAAATTCATTCTTTTGTAAAATTTAAATTCTTCCGGAATAATTTTAAATGCTTCAGTACACTGTTCTTTGCATTTTCCCGCGTGTTCACAGGCGATAACTTTATTTATTATTTCTTCTTCTACATCTTTTATGTCATCGGGTATATCTTTATATTCTATATCAATCTTATAATTTCTAACTTTCCCATCTTGCCAACCGTAGCCGTTTTCAGTAGCTTCTTCTTTGCTTAATGGGAAGTATTCTTGCGCGATTGTTTCATTGTAGGCAAATGAAGATAAATCGCTTGGAAAAAATTCCCCATATTTATAAATCCTACCCTTCTGATCTATATAAGGCATATCACTTATATGCTTAATTATTCTTAGTAAGATATTTTCATATTCTTCTTTGGTATATTGCTGGTTTAAAATACAATATTGTTTTTTGCGCAGACCTTCACAGCCAAAAATATTTTTACAGTCATGGCATTCTTCATTGTAACGAGAATCTTGGTTTGAAAAATTTCTAATACCAAAAGCTCCATTTGATCCCCCAAAACCATGAGCAATTTCGTAAAGAAGTTCGGCTCCGAAACCTTGGAATGAAGTATCGTAAGAATCCTTAGTATTATTTCTACTAAAAAATAGATATTTAGAATTTTCAGCTTGCCTGGAACTAAAGGAGTCGTGAACATTTCTAACTTCATATAAATCATCCCCATCTGAATTAACAGATTTATAAATGCGGGCATATCTGTGAGGTATCGTTAAATCTAGTTCCCGTAATTTTTTAAGAGATTTTTTATGGTTTTCAAAGCTGCCGAGGCTTATAGAACTAATAAATTCTTGATATTTTTCTTTGGTATATTGTTCATTAAAAACACAATACTGTTTATTTACGATTCCGACACAGCCAAAACAACTCATGCAATTTCGGCAATCTATTAAATAATAACTATCGACACAGTCAGAAGAGTAATGACTAAAAAATAATTTATTTGTTCTTGCACATTCAAACAATTCATAACTAAATTCTATTTTTTCAGAGAAAGCTATATCTAAAGAATCACGAGAATCAAAAATTTGATTAGCAAAATGGACCCGCTCATTATTAATTCCACCGAACAAAAGATAACACTCTTTTAAATCTTTCCCATAGTTGCAATATTCGCTCAAAATAAAATTTGTCTGATATAAATTAGCCTTGGGGACTTTTGTCTGCAGAGAACGGAATTGACTAAAAAATGGTATAGAAAAATCATATTCACGACCATAATCCATTGGGCTCCATTTGTCGGAAAGCCAACAATCACGGCAATAAATCGTGTATGGTCTTTCTTTGTTGTAAACACTCAATAAAGATTTATTGCATAAAGTGCATTCACGCCTGTAAAAAACTCTATTATTTCGAAAAAGTAACCTTCGTTGAAATCTACAGTCAGGACAAAAGGTCGGTGGCAGAACTTGCATCTTTTCATAAAATCCAAAATCTTCCAATTCTATAGTGAAATCTTTTTTGCAGTTTTGGCAGGCCTTGGTTTGTGATTCCATATTAATTAACCTCACCTTAGTCCTCTCCTGGAAGGAGAGGAGGCTCCTTCTCCTTTCCAGGAGAAGGCGGGGGATGAGGTCATTTTACTCTTCTTTCTCCATCTTGCCAATTTTTATACTTGGAGTACCATATATTACATGAGACATTACTACGGCGCGGAGACGGAAAAGGCTCTTAAAAACTTCCCTTTTTCCACTCATTTGGTACGGATGGAGTTTATTTTGGCTATGGTCCAAATCAAAAAGGCCGCAGCTGTGGCCAATTTTGCTGCCGGAAATACTAGTAAAGAAATCCAAAATGCTATAACAAAAGCTTGCGATGAAATTCTCTCGGGAAAACATAATAATCAATTCCCCCTTTCAAGTTTCCAAGGTGGAGCTGGGACGGCTATACATATGAATGTAAATGAAGTTATCGCCAATAGAGCCACGGAAATTTTGAAGGGAAAAATAAAAGTACATCCGAACGATCATGTGAATGCTTCACAGTCTACCAACGACGTAAACCCTTCGGCATTGAAAGTTGCTTCACTATTTTTACTAGAAGATTTAGAAAAGAAACTTTATTCATTGGTTAAAACTTTTCAAAATAAATCAAAAGAATTTAAAAATATAAATAAATTGGCACGCACGCATACGCAAGACGCCGTGCCGACGACCCTCGGCGCAGAATTTCTTTCATATTCGGAGAGCTTAAAGAAGCACGAATCTCAAATAAAAACTGCGCAAGATTTATGCAGAGTTTTAAACTTGGGTGGCACAGCTATCGGAAATTCTATCAATGCCTCCCCTGTTTACATCCGCGAAGTTTACAAAGAACTAAATAAAATAATCAACGGCAAATTTTACAAAGCGAACAACTTAATGTCTAAAACCAGTGGGCAGACTGATTTCCTTATGATTTCGCAGATAGTCACGGCTATGTGCGTGGATTTGTCTAAAATAGCTAATGATTTTAAATTTATGTCTTCGGGTCCGAATGGCGGAATAGGAGAAATAATCTTGCCGGAAATACAGAAAGGTTCTTCGATAATGCCCGGGAAAGTAAACCCGGTAATGCCGGAAACAATGAACCAATTGTATTATTTGGTCTCCGGGAACAATCTGTCTATAGAAAAAGCAGTAGAGGGAGCGCAGATGGAGCTCGGGGTAATGATACCGATTATGGTGGATAAATTAATAGAGTCTATCCAGCTTTCAACAGAAGTTATAAATCAGTTTCATAAATTATGCGTAGTCGGAATAAAAGCTGACAAAGAAAAATGCAAACATCACCTGGAAAATTCTACAGCCTACGCTACACTTCTGACTCCCCGCTTGGGCTATGACAAAGTTTCCGAAATAGTGAAAAAATCCGTAGCCACCAAAAAAAGTTTGAGAGACATTGTCGTCGGAGAAAAATATCTAACAGAGTGGGAGTTTGAGAAAATAATTAATTCAAAAATTTAGTTCTTCGTTTCAGTTTTAAGTGCCGGTTCTGTATTGCTTGGAACTATGTTGAATCTTATACTGCCTATGGTAAGGCCCCCTTGAGTTTTAACCAAAACTCGCCATTTACCTGCCGGCAGGTTGTAGCGCACGGAATATGTTCTAAATCCTCCGTCTCTTCCGCCAACTAATGGCAGGTTTATTATACTGCTCGTTATCCATTTATTTTGCTTGGCATCATAATATTGCCACTCGTGCACAATCGTAAGGTTAAGCTCTTTTGGAGAAAAAATGGCGCTATAGGCATAAATGGGTGATCCGACAACTTCATTAAAATTTTTATATAAATTGAAATATCCCTTCCAACCGTAATCTTCGTAGGTGACATCGTAATTCCCGTCTGCATTCTTCTCTATGGAGTGGTACATTCCGGCGTCTTTGAGAGAAAGCGGAATGGGCGGAATCAAATTAGTGAAATATAGGAAATTAACCAGAGCGAAAATGCCAATAATCAGGAATGCAACCAGTTTTTTACTCTCGTTTTCATCTTTATTGAATTTGTCTTTTATGAAGAAAAGCAAAATTACCACGAACAAAGTGATGAAAATTAAACTAAGTATTCCGGAGAGTAAAAATACTTTTGCATTTATCTGGTGTAAGACCACCGGCACCAGGAAAATTGCAAACGAATAAATCGAAAGAAAAAATAAACTGATTTGGAAACTAAACCGAACATAGTGCCGTTTTAGAGATTCATTGGCCCAAAAAGCCAGAACAAGTAACAGAATAAACGGCCAAGTGGAAAAAATATCCGCGCTACGGAAATAAAATACCAAGTACGTCGAAAGAATTCCGCCAAAGAAAAATTGCAAGATGTTTACAAACCAAAAATGAGCCTTGCTCGGATCTTTTTCGTCTNNAACCAGAAATGCGCCTTGCTGGGATTTTTCTCGTCGCCTTCGGCGCTCTCATGCGTATGAATCAGTATTATGAATGTGCCAACGATAATTAGGTGTCCCAAAATCCAGATATTTTCCCACAGTGCGTCTACCCTTCTTAAGGTAAATGCGTCAAAGACGAAACCGAAAATAAGTGACAGAGAAGAAATAGGCCGTTCATATTTGCCGTACCAGTTCTTAATAGGTTGAAAGAAAAGCATATTTCTATATTAACACAAATTAACTATTATTTTTTTGGATTAGCAGGACCCTTGGTCGTAAAGTTTAAAGTACTTCCTGTAACCGTTCCGAATTGATTTTGCGCATTAAGTCGGAAATAATATTTTGTCAGAGGATCTAGTCCGGTTACAGGATTGGAAACATTTACCAAGGTGGTGAGAGAGACACTAGTATCAACTGAAGTGATAGAAGTAGTATTACCAAGCTTGGTTGTTTTGCCGTACTCGAACCAGTAATTTGTCTGCCAGCCGTTCGGATTAACTTGTCCATTTAAGCTCACAGTTGTTTGCGCGGTGTTTGAAACATTGGTCGTGTGCACAGTTGGAGTGGTCGCTTTCGGTACTGGATTAGTGTTTGTCGTAAAGCTATAAGTAGCGCCATAAGTTGTGCCCAAACTATTGTTTGACACCAGTCTGTAATAATAAGTTGTGTTTGATTTCAGACCGACAATGAAAGTGGGAGCCGGAAATGAATAATATCCTGAACCGATTTGCTGGGTAGCCGTCTTACTGCCAAGTGAAGTTGTGGTCCCATATTCAAACCAATAAGTCGTCGGTGTGCCGTTGGGTGTTACTGTGCCTGTTACCGATGCGCCGGTGCTGGCAACGCTCGAGTTCGAACTTGTCTGCACTGTCGGACTACTTAATGTCATAGGCGGAACCGGATTTGCCGGGTTTGTGCCTGTTGTGTCTGGAGTGGTTGGCACATTAGGATTTTGACTTGTTGTGACCGGTTGATTTGCCGGTGTATTGCTATTGCTCGTCAACAATAAATATCCGCCTCCAACGACTACAATGATAACTAACAACCAAATAATTGCATTTTTGCTCATAAAATTAATTCATAGATAAATTAGAGAAACTTAATAAGTTTTTAACAAGAGATCAATCGACCAATGTATATCAACTTAATGATACACCTTATTGTGTTAAATAGATATGAAGGAATTATTAAGAAATACCTCTGATAGATTTTATTTACTGTAACCAAGTTCTTTTAGGCGGTCGATAGATTTTTTGAAAAAATAAATCCAGTGGTCGAGGTCTTTTTGTTCATTTCTTAATTCCCAATCTTTCATAATTTCTTCGGGAGTTTTCCAAACCAAAACAAATTTCTCGTGTGCTTCGAGTTTGGTCGGTATTAAATTCGAGCTTTTAAGTACAACTAAAAAACAAGTCGCATATGCTACCCTATCCACATTTTTCAAAATATTATGAAAATGACACAAAGCCTCCGCAATTTTTTCAACGTATTCGAAATCATGTAATCCACTTTCTTCCACGACTTCTCGCAAAACTCCATCTTTTATATCTTCATTGTTGTTTACCCCGCCAGAAAAAAGCCGAAGTCGTCCTATTTCATCTTCTCCAACAGCATACAGTTGAGTCGCAGGATCAAAAACAACCCCGCACCCGCCGTCTCGCCGTTCTTCATTTTCTCTTTTAATGCCGAATTCTGGAATATCCATAATTTTACATTTTTAATTTATCCTTATATTTTTCAAGAAAAAATGGCATATGAGAGTGCTGTGGCAATGGCATTTTTTCCAGTGGGAACCATTCCACGGCGTCAAACTTATGCGGTTCGCCGTTCTTAGCTTTTTCTCTGTCAACCAAAACTTTAAAATCTATGGCTATCCAATGCGTCGGCTTGTCTTCGTGTTTATTAAACACGTCACGATATCCTAAAAATTCATAATCCAAAACATCCGTGCAATATTCCTCGGCAATTTCTTTTTTTAAGGTTACTTCTGCCGTATCACCAAATTCAATTCCACCTCCTCCGATATCCCAGGTGCCATGCTCGTCGCGGCAATTTTTACTACGTTTACTAAATAAAACATTTCCCTTACCATCATGGCATATATAGACTACTCCGACCGCCACATAATCAACTCCTTTTTGCATAAATTTATTATAACAAATGGGATTTAAAAAGAAATAGAAAAGGCGCCGATGGAGCCCTTCTACGGCTCGCACAGACGCCTTGATTTTTACTATCGACGAACCCATCGAGCCCGTTAGAACTTTGGTGTTACAATGACCCGACGTGGGGATGATACCATCCCTGTGGCGATTCGCGCAGAGTTGTCAGTTCCTCGAACCCGAAGGTTCGAGAGACTTTTTTCGCCCGCGGTTCACCCTGATACGATCCGAGACGAGGGTAATATCGAGCCCCGACCCGATAAACCCACCAGTCCTCCATGGCATCATGGGAGTCATCCTTGTGCCAGTTCTTCATCAGCACACTCAACACCATTCCGCCCTCAAAGCGGGCATAATATACAAAAATCGTGGC
>PMIU01000108.1 GCA_003157195.1 Candidatus Nomurabacteria bacterium | reverse complement strand
ATGCGCTGTTTTTGTCCGCCGGAAAGGCTGGTTCCTCTTTCTGAAACTATCGTGTCTAATTTTTGTGGCAAGGCATCAATGTAATCCCGAAGCTCGGCAGTCGCTATAGCCTTCTCAATATTTTCGTCTTTAACTGTATTGCTGAATGCAATATTCTCCCGCAAACTCAAATTAAACATAACACTGTCTTGAAACACAAATCCGACCTGGCTGTGCAAACTTTCTTTGTCGTACTCGTTGATGTCTTTGCCGTCAAAATCGATTTCGCCCGACGTGGGAGCCAAAAGACCCGTGAGCAAATAGAGAAGCTGGGTTTTGCCCGCGGCTGTCGGACCGATAATGGCAGTCTTGCTGCCGGCTTTTACGGAAAAAGAAACATCTTTGAGTGCCGATTTTTCTTCAAAATTAACCGTCACATTTTACACTTCAATGTCTCCCTTAAGCGCCACCGTGAGTCCCCCCGTCTTCTTTTCAATCGGCGCATTGAGCACTTGCAGAATGCGTCCGTATGAAGCTTGAGCCTGGGCAATGACGTTGCTCATAAACCCGATAATAAGTATTGGGAAAATAAGGATGGCCAGATAACTGTTGAAGGCAGTGAAATTGCCGAGCGACATTGTTCCCTGAATGATAAAATGTCCTCCCAAAAGAACTATGGCCAGTGTCGCAATGTTCGTAAAAAATGTAATGACAGGGACAAGGCTGGCGAACAACCCTAATATTTGAAGACTGACCCGTTTCGCTTCGGTATTGGCAGCGTGAAATTTTTTGTACTCGGGCTTTTTAGAATTGAGCAAGCGGATGAGAGCTGCGCCTAAAATGCTTTCGCTTATGACTTTATTGAGCCAGTCTATCGCTTCCTGTGATTTTACGAAGAGTTTGCGAACTTTGGTTAATACAAAAAAGAAAGTCACTCCGATGAAAGGCACGACTGAAAGCACGGCAAGTCCGAGCTTCCAATCAGTGACAAGCAGCAGCACCGATATGCCAATAATCAAAAATATGGATGAAATAATGGACGAAACGGCCATTGATACGAACGTCTTTACCGCATCAACGTCTGAAGTAAGATTGGTCAAAAGCATCGCGGGTGTAGCACTTTCGATATATGAATACGGTTGCACTGATATCTTGGCTGCAATATCGTTGCGCATATCGCGGGCTACTCGCTCGGAAGCCAATACCTGCACAATATTTTGCAGATAAGTGAATACGAAAATAAGAAATGCAATAATAGAGAATTCGACGATGAGATGCGTGATGAAAAAATTTCCGCTCGTATAAGTGTCAATGGCGCCTGCAATGATTTTCGGGACTGAAATGCTCAGCGCATTAGCAATAATAGTAAGCACTATAAGCATACTGATAATACCTGCGTACCGACGCAACAAACCGAAAAGGCTCGGCGCTGGCAAGCTCATGTCATTGTTTTGACCTTTTTGTTTTTTTCGCTGTTGCATAATAAATTGGTTATTGTTTTTTTCTAACCGCCAGGCTTTCTGCTATTTTTTCATGCAAGCGGCAATACGCTTCAAATTCCGCGTCAGTGAAAATGTCAAAAACATGCTCCATATCCTGGATGCGCTTACTTCTAAGCTTCTCCATGCGTTTTTTGCTTTTGTCTGAAAGTGAAAGACTGAGTTAGCACCCTTCACAAATAACTGCCGAACCTTATGGCGTGGCAAGTGTACCCATCAGGATTCTTTTGCAGATAATTCTGATGATAATCTTCCGCCGGATAAAATTTTTTCAAGGGCTCCAAGGTCGTAACAACGGGATTTTTCCAGCGGCTGGATTTATTCACAATATCTATAAAATCTTCAGCTTTCTCTTTTTCTTCGTCGTTGCCATAAAATATCACTGAACGATAAGACGTTCCACGATCATTGCCTTGCTGATTTAGGGTTGTTGGATCGTGCACGCGAAAGAAAAAATCCAGTATTTTTTTGTAAGAAGTTTTTTCTGTCTCATATTCGATCTCTACCGCTTCTGCGTGTCCTTCGTGATTTTCATAAGTTGGATTTTTAACCTTCCCGCCTGTATAACCCGCATATGTTTTCACCACCCCAGGCTGTTTCCGCAGGAGTTCCTGCAATCCCCAAAAACAACCTCCTCCCAATACTATTTTTTTAAGCATAAAATTATTTGATTTAACGAAATCATGCCGCGCAATCGTCCACTAAAGCGCGGTACATTTTTTTTATTTAACTTCAATCCCCATGCTTCGAGCAGAACCAGCAATGATGTTGATGATGCCTTCGTCATCTTTGGCGTTTAAATCAACTAGTTTTTTCTTGCCTATTTCCAATGCTTGTGCGCGGGTTATCTTGCCCACTTTCGTGGTGGCGTTCTTGCCGGAACCTTTTTCCACTCCAGCAGCCTTTAAAATAAGGCCAGTAGCCGGAGGGGTTTTAACGACGAAATCATAGGTCCGGTCTTCGTAAACGGTAATAGACACGCCAACTTTATCCCCGGCCATCTTGGCAGTCGCAGCGTTGAACTTGGTGACGAAATCGCCGATGTTTATACCAGCCTGTCCGAGCGCGGGTCCTAACGGAGGCGCTGGGGTTGCCTTGGCGGCTTGAATCTGTAATTTAATTTTTTTAGTAATCTTTTTAGCCATAATTTTACATTATATTAAATCTTTTTAATTTGCAAGAAATCCAATTCAACCGGGGTTTCGCGACCGAACATTGAAACAAGCACTTTGACTTTGCCGCGATCTTGGTCGACAGAGTTCACTTTGCCTTCAAGCTCTTTGAACGGACCGTCAGTAATGCGAACAGTCTCGCCAATAACCATATCGATATTGTGCTTGACAGTACCGGAATCCATCTTTTTGAAAAGATAATCCACTTCTTCTTTTTTGAGCGGAACCGGATTCACTCCCGCGCCGACGAAACCGGTCACCCTCGGAGTGTTGCGGACAACATACCAGGAATCGTCTGTCACAATCATGTCCACTAAGACATAGCCGGGGTAAATCTTCTCTTCCACTTCCACGCGCTTGCCACCTTTTATTTTTATTTTCTTTTCCACCGGAACGATGACATTGAAAATCTTTTCGTTCATACCAAGAGAGTCTATGCGCTGTTTCAAATTACGCAGAACAACGTTTTCGTATCCGGCATAAGTATGTATTGCGTACCAATTTCTTGCTCCTTCTGTTTCTTGTTTTGCCATTTTTTTATAACTTTATGAACTTAATAACTTTCAACTACCCAATTATTTTCTGTAAGACTTGCGAAAAAATAAAATCCCAAATACCCAAATAGTAAGCTACTATCACCGACAAAACTATAACTATCAGAGTATAGTAGAAAGTCTGGCTTCTGGTCGGCCAAATTACGTGTTTCAATTCTGTCTTTGTTTCCTTAAAATACTCGGTAATTTTTGACATTTGATTTAGCGAAATCATGTCGCGCAATCGTCCTTTAGGCGCGACGCTAATTTTAAATTATCTTAAAAAAGCCCCCTTCAGGGCTCTTTTAAGAATACTCTTTTCTAGTGGAAAGTCAACTTTTTACTTGATTTCGTAAGTTATCGTCACGTCCGAAGTGATTGTGTTCTGCCCAGCTGGAATTACAGCTGGGGCAGCTTTTGGAGCCACTGCCCCGGAGACCATAGAGTTTTCCGCATACATAACCGGATAATTGTTACTGGAATCATTGAAACTAGAAATCTTACCCAAGGAAACTCCTAGGTCTTTTGCCAAGGCTTGCGCTTTTGTCTTGGCATCATCGATGGCAAGTTTCCTGGCCTGCGCTTTCAAAGCGTCCTGGTTGTCTATGGAGAAATTCGGACCACTTAAATTGGAAACACCCGCGATACCCAAGGCCTGCATGAGATCTCCAACACTGTCGGTATTTCTAACTTTGACGGTTATGCTTTCACTGGCAGTGTAACCATCGAGCACTTGTTTACCAGGAGGACAATAAATAGCTGAACCAGAAGAAACAGAATTTGAACCAGAAACATTAAGGATGGGTTGCGGACATATCGCATTTAAATATTTATAATTAGGATAAGAAGAAGCATCTGTGGTTTTAATATCAGCATCCGCCACACCCTTAGCCTTCAAAACACTTAAGGCAGTTTTTTCTACTGTTGCTACGCCAGCTTGGGCATCTTTGATTGTCGCCGCGTTTTTGCTAATGGTGAAATAAACACCGGCAATGTCCGGCGTTGCTTTCACTTCTCCATGACCGGAGAAAGAAATGGTTGCCGGAGTAGCACTTTCTCCGAGTAAACTATCTTTTTTAAGTTCTGAGATTATTCTGGCAGCAAAATATACGGACAAGATAACTAATAAAACAAACCCGGCTTTTACCAATCGAGATTTTTCGTAACTTTGCATTTCCATATATTATTCCCGCCAGGGGCGGACAAGTTATTTTTTAATTCCTAATAATTCAACATCAAAAGTCAAAGTTGCATTTGGAGGAATAACTCCGCCGGCTCCGGCTGCGCCGTAAGCATCTGCGGGCGGTATAACTAGAGTCTTTTTCTCGCCGACTTTCATTCCGACTATGCCTTTATCCCAACCCGGTATTACTTGCCCGGCGCCCAAAGTGAAAATAAAAGGTTGAACGTGATTGAATTTCGGATCAACGTTTGAATCAAAAACTGTGCCATCGGCTAAACGACCGGTGTAATTCATCGCCACTGTGTCTCCTGTCTTTGCCACGGTTCCGAGCGGAGCTGAGGTACTTGGAGGCGGAGTGGTATTGCTTACTTCGGGAACAGGATTATTAATATTATTATTTACTGCCATATTATTTGATTTACCTTTTAAGCTGATAAAAACTATAGCTCCCACTAAAACTAAACAAATCACCACTGCCAAAACCATATTCATTTTTTTATTTTCCATATGTGATTTTGCGAAATAATTATCTTTGTAATAACTTTATTGTAAACCTTTTAATTTTTTTACACAATATTGACTTCCGGCATCAATTCCAGTCCGAATTTTTCTTTCACAGAGGTTATTATTTTATTGGCTAGTTCAATGATTTCAGCACCAGTTGCGCCTCCATAATTAATCAAAACCAATGCCTGCTTGTCGTGCACTCCCACATTCCCAACCCTTTTTCCTTTCCATTCACATTGCTCTATAAGCCAGCCCGCAGGGATTTTAATTATTCCTTCCTCTTCAAAATGAAGAATATTTGGATAATTTTTCTGTAATTCACGCAATTTTGTTTCGCCAATAAAAACATTTTTAAAAAAACTTCCGGCATTGCCTATAATTTTCGGGTCCGGCAATTTGCTTTTACGTATTTCTGCTACTGCATCACTGATATTTTTGAGTGTTGCTGTTCTTCTAGTTTTTTCTAAATACTCAGAGAGAATTTTGTAAGAAATATTGGGTTTTGGCATAATGCTTAATTTTAAAGTTACTGCTGAAATAAAATATTTTCCCTTTGCTTTATTTTTAAAAATACTATCTCTGTAATCTAACTCACATTCTTCTTTGGTAAAAGTTTTTTTCTCTCCTGTTTCAATTTCAAATGCTTCCACATTAAAAAGTGTGTCTTTCAGCTCGGCTCCATAGGCGCCGATGTTTTGCATCGGTGCCGCGCCGACGGTACCCGGGATAAGGGACAGATTTTCAATACCCCAATATCCTTTATTTACGGCATATATCACAAGATCATGCCAAAGCTCTCCTCCCATTGCTTTTATCAAGACATTTTCAGCATCTTCTTTCGTAATTTCCATCCCCTTTAATTTATTTAAAACAACGATACCGTCAAAATCTTTCGTGAAAAGCACATTGCTTCCGCCACCCAAGAATATTTTTTTGTTATCTTTGAATTCAGGTAAACTAAAAAGCTCCGCCAAATCTTTTTCGCTGTTTAATTCAACAAAAAACTTGGCATTCACTGAAATGCCGAAAGTGTTTAATTTTATTAGATTATAATTCTGTTTTATTTCCATTTGATTTTAATGCCCGAAGGTAAAAAACATAGCCACTGCTGCCGCGCCCATAATCACAAAAGTACCGGAAACGAATATATTTGAAAGATTGCCGCTCTTGTGTTCACCCATAATTTTTTCATTTCTTGCAATCTTCCCAATTATAAATATAAGCGGAACGGCAGCTACGCCATTGAACACGGCAGTGTAGACTAAAGCTTTAATTGGATCGATACCTACGAAATTTATCATTAACCCCACCATTGTGGCGACAGTAATTACTCCATAAAAACCATGCGCATTTTTTAATTTTAAATTCAAACTATCTTTCCAGTTGAGCGTTTCGGCGACAGCATACGAAGCCGAAGCCGAAAGCACCGGCACTGCCAAGAGTCCGAGTCCGATGACCCCGATAGCAAAAATTAACTTGGCTAAAAATCCAGCGTAGGGAAAAGTGTGAACTAAAGGCTCTAGAGCTCTAGCCGCGTCTGCCGCTGTAGCAATATTTGTAACTCCATGAGCATTTAAAACCGTTGCGGCAACAACAATGATACACCAAGTAGCAATCTCCGAAGACAACATTCCGGCAAAATTATCAATCCGAAGAGATTTGAGAAAAGATTTTGTGACATGTGTCTCGTTATGTTTTATGAGATGTCTTTCTCGTTCCTCCTCTACTTCTTCAGAAGCTTGCCAAAAGAACATATATGGAGAAATAGTTGTTCCGAATACGCCGGTAATGATAAACAGAAAAGCAAAACTTAATTCTATGTGGGGAATAAATGTGGCTTTCAATACCGCTCCCCATGGCTGCTTGACTAAAAACAATGTTAAAGGATACGCAAGTAATGAAAGTGCCAACCATTTCAAAATTTTTGCGTATTTTTTATACGAGATAAATATTTCCAGCGATAAAATCAAGGCGGTAAAAAAAAGCGTTAGAACAGTAGTGTCAATTGGCAACACGAGATGAGTAGCAGCAGCCATGGCTCCTAAATCTGCGCCGATGTTAATCGTGTTTGCTACAACAACAAGCATTACCGCTCCATAAAGTATTTTTTTATTGTAATTTTCTTTAATAACTGCGGCAATACCTTTACCAGTAACCGCACCAATCCTGGCGCAAGCTTCCTGTATTGCTGTCATAAAAGGCAACAGCAGTAATGCTGTCCAAAGTTGTCCGTAGCCAAATTGAGAACCGGTCTGAGAGTAAGTGGCAATTCCAGAAGGATCATCGTCAGCCGCGCCAGTGATAATCCCCGGGCCAAATTTTTTCCAAAAGCTTTTTCTCATCCTTTCATTTTAGCATTTTCTGTAATTTTTGAGTATTCCCATGTTTTAAAAGCCCTAAATACGACTGAATTGTTTCAGGTTTCGGATTGTTTTGCGTGTTTTTCAACATCCTTCTTTTCGTACTAGTTCGTAAAACTCTATGCTTTGGAAACTGCACCCAACCGAGGAAATCAACACCCGAAGTAATGGTTTTAATATAAACTTTATCCGGATGCATTTGTAATTTTAATTTGTTTTCCAAGAATTCTTTCATTTTTACTAAAATATCTTCTAAATATTTTTTGTCTTCGCTTAATACGACAAAATCATCCGCATATCGTATATAATATTTTACTTTCAGTTCCCTTTTCACAAACTGGTCAAATTCATTCATGTAGATATTTACTAGAAGTTGGGAAGTTAAATTACCCAGCGGCAAACCAATCTTATCTAGGCCTTGCCTAGCTGAGAAACTATCTATCACTTGTGAGAGCAACCACAAAATATCTTTGTCTTTAATATGCTTTCCTAAAATTTGCTTTAAAATGTCATGATTAATGTTTGCAAAAAATTTTTTAATGTCGCACTTCAAGACAAAACAGGTTTTTGTATTGTTTTTGGAAATCTTGCGGTGAAAATCCCTAAATCTATTTATGGCTTTGTGTGTTCCCTTCCCCAGTCTGCAGGAATATGAATCATTAATAAATTTGGAATCAAAATATTCGTAGAGTTCTTGGTATATTAAATGGTGAAACAACCTATCTCTAACCATCGCTTTGTGTATTATTCTTGGTTTCGGGTCAGATATATTAAATGATACATAACCACCATGTATATATGTTTTGTTTTTCAAATCACTATGTAAACTAAAAATATTATCCATCAATTTAGCTTGAAACAGAATCACATCTTTTCTATCTTTTTTGTCACGCAAAAATTCCTGCCAGGCTTTGAGCAGTTTTTCTACGGTTATGATATTATCGTAAGTATGAATAAATCGTCTCATATCGTTTTACCCCCCCCCGCAGCGCCTTCAGCGCTTTTAAAGACGAAGACGGCATACTCTCTGTGGTTTAAAATATATAATGATTTTCCAAAAGCGCACAGATATACATTGGGTGGAAAAATAGAAGATTACTTTTTGGGTTTATTAGAAAACATTTTCATTTCAATCTATCTTCCACCGGAAACTAAAATACCTCGTCTTATCATCGCAATTTCCAAGCTCGATGGAGTCAAATTCTTCCTACAAATCGCTTGGGAAAATAAGTGTTTACCAAGTGAAAAATATTCCCTACTTTCAGAGAAATTGGAAGAAATTGGCAAGATGCTAGGTGGATGGAAAAAGGGGCTTGAAAAGAAAACTCCTCCACACGAGTAGAGGAGAAACTTTATAGTTTCGGAACGATGATGCGGTGCTGATAGTTGGCGTTCCACACGTTGTCGTTCTCGAGCGGGTTGACGTTCACGTTCAGACGACCATCGTCGTACACGTTGACGTTGGCAACGAAGATTTGTAGGATGAGCCATCTATTGCACTGCCGACCTGAGCATAATTTAATATCAAAGATCGTGCTGTATTTTATTTTGGACTTAAAAGTCCACCAGCTCACCCCACCAACTTTTATGTTTTTTGTTTTAAAAAAGAATCCACTCTCCTCTAAGCCGTAGCCAAGAGAACTCTCAAATTAATTTTTAAGCAATCATGGCTTGAAGCCGTAACCGCAAGCATTTCCAAATTGCAGATGTAGTATACTCCCGATTTCTTAATCTACAAGATTGCAGAAATCGCAGTCCTTTAGGATCAAAATTAAAAAAAACAAAGAATCAAAGATACAAAGTTTCAAAGGGTCTAAATAAAAAAACACCTGAGTTTGTGACTCAGGTGGGAAAGTGATAGTGAAACAAACACTACTTTCCAAAGTGTTTGAGTTACAGTTGCGGAACGATGATGCGGTGCTGACAGTAGGCGTGCCACACGAAGTCGTACTCGAGCGGGAAGACGGAAACGAACAGACGACCACCGTCGTACACGAAGACGTCGGCAACGAAGATTTCCTCTCCTTTCTTGAAGAGAAAGAAAGTCGCGTAGCCACCCTTTCTGAGTTTGTCGCGATGCACGCGACAGAACTCATCAACTTGCTCGCGGGACGCGAAACACAGCCGGTTAGGATCGCCCAGGCTTTCGAAGATCTGGGCGAATGTCCCGTCTACTACCATCTCGTAGACGGCAAAAACCGTGTCGCCAAGCTTGATGGTCTCCTCCGCAAACAGTCTGCGGAGATACACCGCCGCCGTTTTTTTTGCCACCGTGACTGGTTCATCGACGATGGCTTGGAGTACATCCGCGACCTTTTCAGCGTCGCGGGCTCCGTCCATGATCATCTTACCGATCATGATCCAGAGTTTCCAGAGTCTTTCGTACGAATTCATTTTCGTTCCTCACGAATTTTTTAGAACAACAACAACATTCATCCATTACTCATGGATATATTCCAGACACTGATGGAATCAGTTGCAGAACAATCCCTGCACATCTTCTTGTATTATATATTAATTTCTTAAAATGTCAATACTTCCATCTTTATGCAATTTTATAAGCTTTGACGCTTTGTTTTTGATTGTTCCGCCGTCTATATATAAATCCACCCCGTTAGAGGCAGAGGGTCGCTGCGAGCCCTCGCGGCCTCTAACGGGGTCGACCGCGTCGCCGAAATATTTTTTTGCGTCTTCCATATTTTCGCATGGTGGAATAGTTTCCAAATTCGCCGACGGCGCGATAAGTGGACCAGTTTTCAAAAGAAGCTTACGCAAACCTGCCTGCGCAGGCAGACGAAAGGCAAGAGTATTTGTTCCACGATGTAGATATTCTAATGCTGGGTCAGGGCAATCTAAAATTACACTTACTGGACCTGGCCAGTACTCTTCTAATTTATTTTTTTGTTCTTCTGTTAAAATTATAGAAAACTTTTCCAGCTCCTCCACATCTCCAATCAAAATTATACAAGGCTTGGTCGGATTTCTTTTGCGAATAGTATAAATGCGGTTAATCACAAATTCTTCTTGCGCCTTGCCGACCATGCCATAGATGGTATCTGTCGGCATAATCACCACTCCGTCTTCTTGCAATACTTTTATTAAATCTTTATCGTTCCAAATATTTTCTTGCATGTGATTTAACGAAATCATGTCGCGCAATCGTCCACTAAAGCGCGACGCTTATTTTAATTCTAAAATTCTCCCACCGTTTTCTTTATGCGAAATGTAAACATGTCTGGCGTCAGCCGGAATAACCTTGGAAACATTTTCCGGCCACTCAATAAAAACAATGTGTTCTTTATTGCCGATAATTTCTTCCCAACCTAAATGTAATAATTCCTTTTCGTTTTTGAGACGGTAAGCGTCGAAATGGAAAAGGAAGCGACACCCCCTCGCCCTTTGGGCACTCCCCCTTCGCAGGGGGAGA
>PMIU01000018.1 GCA_003157195.1 Candidatus Nomurabacteria bacterium | reverse complement strand
CGCCGACTGGTCCGAGAAATTTGACACCGACGCTATTATTCCTCTTGTCAACAAACTCGGGCAATTTCTCTCCGATCCTTTGCTTCGAAATATTTTCGGCCAGAAGCAAAATAAAATCGATATCAGCAAATTGATGAACGAAGGTAAAATAATTTTTATCAATCTTTCCAAAGGCCGCCTGGGTGAAGAAAATTCTTCATTTCTCGGTTCGATGTTTTTGACGAAGATAAAACAAGCCGGAATGGAACGCGCGGCTATGCCAGAGTCTGAACGCAACGACTTTTATATATATGTGGATGAGTTTCAAAACGTGGTAACTCAAACTTTTGAAAATATTTTGTCGGAGGCCCGCAAATATGGGCTCAATTTGACAATCGCTCATCAATATGTGGGGCAGATTATCACTAAGGTTCACCAAGCGGTGCTCGGTAATTGTGGTAGTATTATTACTTTCCGCGTGGGTGGTGAAGATGCCGTGAAAATGAAGCCGGAATTCGCGCCGGTCTTCGACGTGAAAGATATGATCAATCTGGCTGTCGGAGAAATTTATGTCAAAATGACAATCGACGGAGAATCTTATGATCCGTTTTCCGCAGAGACTTTGCGCGTGTTGCCTCCGACTCACCCGTCTTACAGGCAGGAAATTATCGATGCATCTCGCCGAAAATATTCGATACCGAAGGGCGACGCGGCGAAACTCATTGCTGAAGAAGAGGCGACTATTATTCGTAGCGCCGAAGAAAAAGCAATTATTGAAGGCCGGGCAAAAAGAAAAGAAAAAGAAAAGAGTGGAAAAGCAGACGAAGAAGCCCCGACGCTCGAAGAGGTCGGGGTCCCGACTTCTGATAGTAATCAGAACGTTGGGAAAACCACGAAAGCGTCGGGAGAAGCCGAGCCGATGATCTAACCCGGTAGTAGAGCTTGGTCATGCGACAGTAATCGCGCATTAATATGCTTGACCAAGTCTCACTACCGGGTATAATACCCCTATGTCAAAAGATTATTATGAAGTTCTAGGCGTTCCCAAAACAGCCTCCAAGGATGAAATCAAGAAGGCTTTTTATAAGTTGGCGCAGAAGTATCATCCTGATAAAAAAGGTGGCAACGAAACAAAGTTCAAGCAAGCCAACGAGGCTTATCAAACTCTTTCTGACGACGACAAACGCGCGAAATATGATCAATTCGGCTCGCAATATGCAAATATGGGAGGTGGTGGATATCAGCAGGGCGGTCAAGGGTTTGAGGGTTTTGATTTCAGTGGTTTCCAGCAGAATGGCGGGGCGGATTTCGACTTTGGCAATTTAAACGACATCTTCAGCGACTTTTTTGGTGGAGGAATGGGTGGAGAGAGAACGCAAGCAAGACGCGGGCGAGATATCTCCACTGAAATTCAAATTTCTTTTTCTGATGCTGTTTTTGGCGTGACCAGAAAAATTTTAATAACCAAAACTTCCACCTGTGAGACTTGCCACGGTTCCGGCGCAAAGCCGGGCAGTAAGATGGAAACCTGTAAACACTGCAATGGCCAAGGAAAAATTCGTGAAGCCAAGAGAACTATTTTTGGAAATATTTCCAGCACGAAAATCTGCGAAGTGTGTCTAGGAACAGGCGCGGTGCCACATGAGAAATGCGAAACTTGCAAAGGCAAAGGAGTGTTCCGCCGTGAAGAAGAAATTTCCGTTGTTATTCCGGCGGGTATACGCGATGGTGAGATGATAAGGATGACGGGGATGGGTGAAGCCGTCTCGCATGGCACGGCCGGCGACCTGTATATAAAAATAAATGTGGCAATGCACCCGGTTTTTAAACGCGAAGGCAATGACCTAGTAATGAATTTAAATTTAAAACTCTCCGACGCGCTTCTCGGCACCAAATATCCCATTCAAACCCTGGATGGAGAAATTGAAGTCACCATACCGGAAGGCGTGACGATAAACGAGATTCTAAGAGTGCGAGGCAAAGGCGTGCCAATGTCTAAAAATAAAAGAGGGGATCTACTCATAAAACTAAATATAAAACTCCCGTCCAAACTTTCCAAGCAAGCCCGAGCGACAATAGAAGAACTCAAAAAAGAGGGGATATAAAAGATTAAATTATATGAAAAAAACTTTTCTAATTCTGGGTGGATTATTTGCAACTCTGATTATTGCAGTTCTAATAATAATTATAGCGAGTAATTGGAAAACCTGTTCACGCGCTTACTATATAGTTAACCAAAATAACAATCGCGTTACCGATACTAGTGGCAATCTTCTCATTCAACCTAATCCTTGTAGTGGCGGGACAAGTTGTCAGGTTATTACTACCACAAAAATGCCGAAACTAAACTGTTTAATTAATCCTTTCCCTGGTGGATTCTAGATTACAAACAAGAAATGTATTAACATTTTTATGCTCCCGGAAAATATTATTTACATCACAATTCTCATTAGCCTCGTCGGATACTTTTCCTATCTTAGGGGAATAATTTCTGGAAACACAAAACCAAATCTAGTTTCTTGGTTTATTTGGAGTTTAGCACCTTTTATTGGAGTATTTTTTCAAATAAAAGCGGGGGCGGGGCTTTCTGTTTTACCCATATTTATGTCGGGTCTCAACTCTCTTCTCGTTATTATTGTTTGTGTTTTCAGAAAAAATGCGTATTGGAAAATAAATACTTTTGACGTAATCTGCGGAGTAATTTCCTTGATTGCATTGATATTGTATATTATTACCCACAATTTAAGCATATCAATACTTTTTGCAATCACAAGTGATGCCTTGGCCTATATTCCAACTATTATAAAATCTTGGAAGTTTCCAAGTACCGAAACGGGTTTAATGTACACAACAGGAATTATCAGTAACATTATAGGTTTACTAATTATAAAAATTTGGATTTTCCCTATATATGCTTTTAGTTTTTCAATTATAATTTTCAACACTCTGGTGTTGGTGTCTATTTACCGCAAAAAGCTTGCAATATCTTAATTTTAAACTAGTATTAAGGTATGAAAAATAAATTCGTTACAATTGCCGCCATACAGAGCACTGTGTCTGCCGACATGGATGCTAATTTAAATAAGACAGTGAAGCTGGTGGAGCAGGCAGCAAAGAAGGGCGCGAAAATTATTTGCTTGCAGGAACTTTACCGCACCATTTATTTTCCGCAATATCGAAATGCCAAAAAAGATGATTTTGCGGAAACAATTCCAGGCGAGTCCACGAAAGTTTTCTCAGATGTTGCTAAAAAATATCAGGTTGTGATTATTGTGCCGATTTTTGAAAAAGACTCAAAAGGACATTTCCACAATTCAGTGGTTGTTGTAAATACGGACGGGAAACTGCTTCCGACGTACAGAAAAATTCACATCCCTCAAGACCCTCTTTTTTACGAAAAGAATTATTTTGAAGAAAGTAACGACGGTTATAAAATTTATAAGACAAAATATGCCACTTTTGCGATGCTGATTTGTTATGACCAATGGTTTCCGGAAGCAGCCCGCGCGGTCAAACTCGCCGGCGCGGAGATTATTTTTTACCCGACGGCGATTGGAAATATTGCGGGAGAAAAAGAAAAGGAAGGGGATTGGCATAATGCCTGGGAAACTATTATGCGCGGACATGCGATAGCAAATAGTTTGTATGTCGTTGCGGTAAATCGCACAGGTAAAGAAGATAAATTAAAATTCTGGGGACAGTCTTTCGTTTGCGACGCTTTTGGCAAAATAATAAAAAAAGCTGGAAAAGACAAAGATGAAGTTTTAATTTCAAAGATTGATTTAGCAAAAAATAAAATTCTTGAAAAAGGATGGGGTTTTATGCGTAATCGTCG
>PMIU01000058.1 GCA_003157195.1 Candidatus Nomurabacteria bacterium | reverse complement strand
AACATTATAATAATTTAATAAAAACTTCGTAATATCTAAAAATGGTTGCGTCCATGTCGTCGCCGCATAAGCTACCCCTTTCGGATTTACCGCATAAAGAAAAACTATAAACTTCGGATTATAGGCCGGGAAATATCCCATAAAGGAATGCGTATGCCTATCTGTATAATACCCTCCAGTGACATTGTCCGCAACTTGCGCCGTACCGGTTTTCACCGCTACGCTAAAATTAGGAAGCCCCACTTTTAATCCCTTATCCATTACCGTGACCAACATTCTGGTTATTTCGTCTGCTGTGACTTTGCTTATTTTTGTGGGAGTTTCAGGATAAGTCATCGTCTTTGACGTACCATCATCGTATTTTATTTCACTGACCATATGCGGAACAACCAGATTCCCACCATTTGCGAGAGAAGCCAGCGCCCGAGTCAATTCTATAGGAGTAAGCGCGATACCCTGCCCAAAGGCGGCATTGGCATATTCTATTTCGCGAGGACTGGTCAAGATATTGGAAACAAGTCCGGAAGTTTCATTCGGTAAATCAATTCCGGTTTTTTCTTTGATGCCAAAAGAAAGTAAATAATTACGTAAGTTTATTCTACCCAATTGTTCTTCCACGAAAACCATTCCCGTATTGAGCGATTGATTTAAAACATCCTGCATAGTCGTGCCCGGACCGCGACCCCTTTTGTCGAAATTAAATATTTGATGTTTTTCGATAGTCACTTCTCCTTTGTCATTGTAAGTGGTGTTGGCAGTCACCACTCCCTGGTTTAGCGCGGAAGCCATAACCAAGGGTNNTCCAAAACATGTTCTACCAGCGGATTGGAAAAAACGGAAACATCTTGTGTTTGAGAAAAAGTATTCGGGTCGAAAGTGGGCAATGCAGCCATGGCATAGACGGATCCATCGGTCGGATTCATAATTATTCCGCCGATAGAATCAACATTGTATTTGTCTTTAACTTCTGTTAATTTTTTCTCTAGAAAAGTTTCCACTTGGGGCTCAATGGTGGTTACGATGTCGCCTTCGGGAACTTGGTTCTCAAACAAAGTCTTTTTTATATTGGAAAATACTTCCGCNNGTCAAATAAAGTTTTATGAATATTGGAAAAAACTTCCGCAAAAAAATTAATATAAGGATTATCGGTATTTCTGGCGAGGATTGTTTCATATTGCCTCTCGAGCCCATATCGTCCGCCAAGTGTGTTACCCTTGAACCCAACGAGGCCGAGAGTATGCGCAGCCAAATCACCCCCGGGGTAGAAACGCCATTTTTCTTTGAAAATACTTATGCCGGGAAGCTTCAACGCGGAAACCGCATCCGCTTGCTCTTTCGAAAGATGGTGCGCTATTTCTTCATAAGAATCCGACTTTTGTGCGGCTTTTGCGAGAAAGTCATCGTGATTAATGACTGTTATTTTAGATAATTTTTCATAAGTGGATTCTCCATTAATAATTTTGCCCGCGTTAATCGCAATTTTAAAACCAGAAGTCTGTGTGGCGGCCGAAACAAGGGTTCCGTCTTTAGTTTTGAAATAAATAGTGCCACGTTCATAAATATTAGAGGACGGTGTGGCATACTGGTGATCGGCTTCTTCTTTGTAATCATTGCTATGCACGACTTGCACGTAAAAAAGCTTGGTTACCAGTATGGCCGCAAAAACTATAATAAAAAAAAGAGTAACTCTGGTCCTGGTTAAAAAACTAGATTTCATTGTTAGCTATCTTTAAACTGCCAAGTTCTTTACGAGTTGCAAAAGTCGCTTTTGTTTCCTTAAATCCAGAGGAAGAAGCGAGCGCCATATCAACACTGCTGGAGACAGACAAATAAGAGAGTTCTAAATTCCCAACTTCATTCGAAAGAGAAAGTTCTTCTTTTTCCAAAGTTTTTCTCTGTACGATACTGAAAATCATGTTTCCTAAAATCAAAACATAAAAAACAGCCAACATGCCAAAAACGGAAAGCATTGTATTTAAAATAACTCTATTTACTTCAATATTATTGTTCATAATATTTACTTTTTGGATGCTGTTCTTGAGTTGTATGGTGGCTTGTTTCATTTGATTATTTTTCCCCCGACGTTTCAGTCGGGGTCCCGACTTAGCGTCGGGATAAAATTCTTAACTTTGCGCTCCTTGCTCTGGGATTATTTTTAATTTCTTCTTCGCTCGCGGTAATTGGTTTTTTATTTATTAAAATTACTTTCTTTTCTTTTGCTTTATTTTGATAAAATCTTTTTACTATTCTGTCTTCTAAACTATGGAAACTTATGACTGCCATTCTTCCCCCATTTTTCAAAACTTCAAACCCTTTTTCCAAACCTGTCTGCAATGCTCCGAGCTCGTCGTTGACTGCTATCCGTAGCGCCTGGAATGTCCTGGTGGCAAAGTGTAGTCTGCTTGCCCGTCCTTTGGCGTGGCCTCTCCTGTATGCTGCCGGCACTGCATCACTAATTATCTTCACCAGTTCAAAAGTCGTTTTTATTTCTGCCTTTTGCCTGGCATCCACAATCGCCCGCGCAATTCTCCGGCTAAACCTTTCCTCTCCGTATCCATAAATAATGTCGGCCAGATTTTTTTCTTCCCAGGTATTCACGATGTCGTAAGCTGTAACATCTTCTGGACGAGGATTTTCTTTCATAGTCATGAATAATGGCTCATCTTTCATAAAGGAAAATCCTCGTCCGGAATTCTCTAGTTGGTCGGAACTCAAACCTAAGTCAAAAATAATTCCATCTACTTTCTGCTCTGTATCCAAGTCTTTGAAATTTCTGTTCTTAAAATCAATTCTCTTTTCCAAACCCTTGAATTTACTTTTCGCTTTTTCAAAGACAGATTTATCTTGATCTATAGCTATGATTTTTACATCTGGATATTTTTTTAATATCTGGAGACTATGCCCTCCTCCGCCAAAAGTGCAGTCCAAAACCAAAGACTTGGAATTATTCTGTAAATTCAAACCTTCTATTGTTTCATTTAAAAGAACTGTCTTGTGTACGCTNNACCGATTTTCTCTGCTAATGCTTCTGCCTGCTTTTCTATCTCCTTTTGGTTAGCCAGCCAGGTCTTGTCGTTCCAAATTTCCACTCGGTCTCGGACCCCTACAATCGCCGCCGAATTTTTCAAATTAATTCTCTCTTTCAAAAATTCTGGAATTAAAATTCTGCCGATACTATCCAACTCCACTTCCGCCGCTCGTCCGAACATGTATCTGTTAAAATTTCTTTGGTCAGCTTTTAAAAACGAAAGGTCTGTGTCTGAACTCGATAATTTTTTTGAAACTTTTTCCCATTCTTTGATTGTAAAAATAAATAAACATTGACCTAGCCCTGGTGTGATAATAATTTTCTTCCCGAGTTCTGCGCGAAATTTTGCCGGCATTGAAACTCTGCTTTTTTCATCTATTGTGTGTATGTATTCTCCGATCAACATATATTTTTATTTTTTTAGAAAAAAGCGTTATTAACACATTTCCCACTTTTTCCCACTTCGTATACATTGTATTACATACCTAAAATAACTCCAAGCCCCACCTGTGGATAACTTTTAGTGGTGTTTTTCGGCATAATATACAAAAATCGTGGC
>PMIU01000070.1 GCA_003157195.1 Candidatus Nomurabacteria bacterium | reverse complement strand
GTTTTATTGAATTTTATTTCGAACAGGGATCTTTTCAATGGAGTGTTTATTTCCATATATGTTGTGCTCATTTTTATGAAGAATTTCATCCCAAACCAGAAATTATGGGGAAGAATCACAAGCGATAATGTAAATGTTTCTGGATTGATTATCGAAATCAGCCTGAAGCAATTTTCCACTAGCGTGGTTGGTAGAACAATGACAACCGGTAGTGGGAAATATTTCCTGAAAGCCGCGAAAGGAGATTNNAAATCTGGTAACAATCTTTGAAAAAGAAATTTCTGTTGGGAACGATGGGGTGGTGAATGAAAACATTAGGATTTCTTAAAATTTTTCTTTTGTAGTATATTAAATAGGCTTGCCCTTGTAGTTCAAAGCCGACGCGAAGTCGGCTCTCCGACGCCAACTCCGACGTTGCGTCGGAGTGAAGGCCGTCGGAGTGGATAGGAAATACGATANNTAAAACAACATATTCTTGGGCACACTCAAACGACACGTAACATGAAACTTTTTTCTTTGGTTTTAAAACAAAATTATTCTTCATTGGAAACAGCCAGAAAAATTGAGCGGAAAATAAAAAAACTTAAACGCAAAGATTATATTGAAAAAATGGTAAAAGAAGGTTATATTGGATTGATAGCATAATAAAATGCCCTTGTAGTTCAATGGATAGAACGAAAGGTTTCTAACCTTTTAATGTAGGTCCGATTCCTACCGAGGGCACATGAGAATAAAAGTGCTTTATGAAGATTCTAATATTTTAGCTATAGAAAAACCTTCGGGGATTTTAGTGCACCCGGACAAAGCAGGAAAAGTACCCACTATTTTGGATTTATTTATTAAAAAATATCCAAAGTTGGAAATAGTGCATAGATTGGATAGAGAAACTTCGGGAGTTTTGCTTTTGGCCAAGAATCAAAAAGCGCATGAATTTTTAAAAAAACAATTCATGAATAGAGACATAAAGAAAACTTACGTGGCTATCGTTGACGGCTGGGTGAAAAATGACCACGGAATAATAAATAAACCGATTGGCAGAAGTCCTTCAGACTTCCGCCGCCGATTGGCCGGCAGAGGAGCGCGGGGAGAGATGCGGGAAGCAATAACAGAATATAAAATACTGAAGCGTATTTCTTTCCCCCCTGATAAGGGGGGATTAAGGGGGGTTGAATCTAAATTCACCTATCTAGAATTAAAACCCAAAACCGGCCGGACACATCAAATTCGCGTGCATATGAAATTTTTAAATCATCCGGTGGCATGCGACTTGCTCTATAGTCCTACCGGTGTTTGCCCAAAAGGCATTAAGCGTCTTGCTCTGCATGCGAAGTCTATTGAATTTAAAGACATGAAAGGAAAGACGGTGAAAATAGAATCAAAAATACCAAAAGAATTTCTTAGTGTGGTAAAATAAATAAATGAATCCAGAAACAAAAAATTGTATCAACTGCAAAAAAGAATTCACGGTAGAAGAAAGTGACTTTAATTTTTATGAAAAAATGAAAGTGCCAGCGCCAACTTGGTGCCCGGAGTGCCGCTTAATTCGTAGGTGGTCTTTTTCCAATACTTGGAGTTTGTTTTGGCGTAATTGCGACAAATGCGGAGAACGCACTATGTCTATGTATCCGCCGGAGGATAAAATCACAGTTTATTGTCCGAAGTGCTGGTGGGCGGACGATTGGGACGGCACGGAATACGCCATGGATTATGATCCATCGCGTCCATTTTTGGAACAAGTAAAAGAATTGAGCGAAAAAACTCCATACACGGCCCTGGAAAATGTTTATACCAGTTTGAAAAATTCCAGTTATTCAAACGCCTTGTCTTGGTCCAAAGATTGTTATCAGATTTTCTGGGCGGATTATTGCGAGAGCGTGTATTATTCTTCTTTATTGAATAATGTAAAATACAGCATTGATTGTCTGCGGGCCAAGGATTCGGAGCTTTGCTATGAATCAGTCGGCATAACCAAGTGCTACAACACTTTTTTCTCCATGGAGTGCGACGCTTGCGTGGATGTCTGGTTTTCCAGAAATTGCTACAACTGCATGAATTGTATCGGCTGCGCCAATTTGCGCGGAGAGTCTTATTGCATTTTTAATGAAAAATATACAAAAGAAGACTACATGGAAAAATTAAAGGAACTCAATTTGCAATCTTCCGCTAAGTTGCGCGGGCTTGGACAAAAAGCGCAATATTTTTGGCTGACGAAACCCTACCGGGTATATTCAGGAAACTCTCTTAATTTAAATGTGACCGGCGAATACGTCTATGAGTCAAAAAATGCAAAAGAAATGTATATTTGCACTAATGCCGAAAATTGCAAATGGTGCCAAATTATTACCGTGAAATCGTCCAAAGATTGCTACGATTATTCCGGCTGGGGCAATGGCGCGACCATGATGTATGAATCCGTGCAGGTCGGGGAAAATGTGAACAATATTATGTTTTCTTATTACTGCACCTTGGACCTTATGAATCTGCAATATTGTTTTTGGAATACAGCAGCCAAAAATAATTTCGGCTGTGTGAACTTGAAAAGAAAATCGTATTGCATTTTGAATAAAGAATACTCTAAAGAAGAATTTGAAAAACTCAAAGAAAAAATTATTGCCGATATGAAAATAAATCCGTATGTAGATAAACTAGGAAGAAAATTTTTCTACGGAGAATTTTTCCCGCCGGAGATGAGTAAGTTTCCATACAATAAATCAATCGCCATGCGTTTTTTCCCGAAAACCAAAGAGCAAGCGCTATCCGAAGGGTATGCTTGGACTGATAAAGCAGACGCAGTATATGAAATTACGCTAAAAGCAGACTTATTACCGGACATCATAGAAAAAACAAGTGAGGAAATTTTAAAAGAAATAATTGGATGCGCAAATTGCGGCCGGGGATACAAAATTACCAAAGGCGAATACGATCTTTTGCGCAAGCTTGATTTACCCGTTCCGCACGAATGCCCGAAGTGCCGAGAGAATAAAAGATTTTCCAAATTAAATCCGCCGAAATTATACAAGAGAACTTGCGACAAATGCGGCAAAGACATCATTACTGCTTTTACGCCCGACCGACCCGAGACGGTATTTTGCGAGAAATGTTATCAGCAGGAATTTGCTTAGAATGTTTGTTTATGTTAGATTAAACCAGTCATGGCAGGAAATAAAATCAACAAAATAAAGTTCAGCCCGGTGGACATCGAAGAGCGAAAAAAACTCGATTTCAAGGCGGGAGACACTATTTCCGTTTCTTCCAAAATCATTGATGAAAAGGGTAAAGCCCGCTTTCAGGCTTTTGAGGGCATAGTGCTGGCCAGAAAACACGGCAAAGAAGTCGGTGCCACTTTCACCGGNNGGTGTAAAGAATTTTCCCGTTGTATTCTCCAATGATCGGCAAAATTGAAATAACCAAAAGATCTCATGCTCGCAGGAGCAAACTATATTACATTCGTACTAAAGCTATCAAAGATGTCCGCAGTAAAATGCGTTCCGTTGCTAATGTGCCAGACGAGGAAGAAGTGGCTGAAAAAGTTGCAGAATAAATTTTATAATTTTGCTATACTCATAATACGCTCGGGTGGCGAAACTGGTAGACGTACT
>PMIU01000008.1 GCA_003157195.1 Candidatus Nomurabacteria bacterium | reverse complement strand
CTCATAATCTCAACAGTACCCGATATTGAAGACAACATAACGCTTTTGCAAAGTCTGAAAGGTAAAAACAAAAAAGTAATTGTGGTGGCGCAGGATGTCGATGAGGCGAAAACACTCTATAAAGAAGGGGCATACTATGTAATACTTCCTTATCTGGTCGGTGGAGTTCATCTGGCCCGTATTATCAAGAATGATCATCTGAAAGATGTTGAGGATTTTAAGACTGAGGATTTGAATCTTCTTTCATAGAGTTAATTACCTCATCTATCTCTCCGTCAAGAAGAACAGGCAGGTTATGCCAAGATTTTCCAATCCTATGATCGGTAAGTCTGTCCTGGGGAAAATTGTAAGTTCGTATTTTCTCGGCCCTCATACCCCGGCCGACCTGAGTGGATTTAAGAGAAGCAATCTCTTTGTTTTGTTTTTCGACTTCCATCTCCCAGAGTTTGGAACGGAGTAAATTCATGGCAATTTCTCTATTTTGAGCTTGAAATCTTTCGGTCTGGGCAGTGACTATTATTCCCGTCGGTTTATGTTTTATTCTGACGGCAGTTGAGACCTTATTAACGTTTTGCCCTCCGTGTCCGCCTGCCCTGAAAGCCTCAAATTCGATATCTTCGGGATTTATATGAAGATCAATATCTTCGAGTTCGGGTAGGACGTAAACGGTAGCCGTTGAAGTATGAATACGGCCGCGTTTTTCCGTTTCAGGTATTCTTTGTACCCTGTGAACTCCCGCTTCAAATTTAAAAGTCTTAAAAGGAGGTGGAGTAGAGGAGGCTCCCGAAATCTTAATAACCCCTTCATCGATTTGCCCGGCCTGGAATCCCTTGAGCTGGGCATATCTTAGATACATTCTCAAAAGTTCATCCCTCCATAGCTTTGCTTCTTCTCCTCCCGCGGCTCCTTTGACTTCCATGATGACATTGCGGTCGTCCAAATTACTTCCTTCCTCAACTTCTTTATTTAAAGCGTCCTCAAGAGTCTTTTTCTGAATTTCCAATTCGGCAATTTCTTTCTCGGCCAATTCTTTTAACGAGGGATCTGCAAGAAGAATGCGTGTTTCTTCAATCTTCTTTATTAGTTTCTGTATTTGGACTCTTCTATAATCGAACATGAGAGGATTAGATAGCTACTTAATCGCCATAAGCATTTCCCTTAGAGTTTTAGGTGCTGTGTCTTTGGCCTTCTGTTCTTCCTGCTTTTTGACTTTCTTGGTTAAGTATTGTTTAGCGATGTTCTGTTTGTTCTGGAATTTCTGGATTCTGGAGGCGCTGTCGACAAATCTTTGTTCACCGGTATAAAAAGGGTGGCATTTGTTGCACAATTCAACATGAATCACTTCCAGAGTCGAACCGGTCGTGAATTTGTTTCCGCAGGCACAAATTACCTGGGCCTGATCAAAATATTTCGGATGAATGTTCGCTTTCATGAAGTATATTATACCGTATTTTTACTCTTTAAACAAGTCAGTAAGTTGACCAAGGGGGATAGTTTTCTGTTCGCGTGTGGCAAGATTTTTAACAGTCACGGTATCATTTTTAGCTTCATCCGGGCCGATAATCACAACATAAGGAATTTGTTTTTTGTCGGCATATTTCAATTGTTTTTCCATTTTTGTATCATCGTCAAGCCAGATTTCGGTATTGATATTCTTATTGCGCAGCATTTGAGCGATTTCAAATGATTTATCCTTAAGATCTTTTGAAAAAACGGTGACTAAAACTCTGGTAGTGGTAAGGTTGGTGGGGAAGAGTTTTAATTCTTCCATGGCCTCCATCAATCTGTCAAATCCGAAGGCAAATCCCACCGCAGGAATCTGTTTTCCGGCGAACATTCCAATCAAATTGTCATATCTCCCGCCACCACAAACAGATCCGGCCGAATATCCTTCAATCTCAATTTCATAAATAATTCCGGTGTAATAATTTAATCCCCGGACGAGAGTAGGTTTAAATTCAATCAGGTTTTCCGAAACTCCTAATTTAGAAGCCTTATCTTTAATTTCGGTCAGGTTAACAGAGGCTTTGAATGCTCTAGCTTGATCTATTAAATTTTCCGGTTCACCGGCTTCTTTTAATTCTTTTCTGACATTTTCCTCTCCTATTTTATCCAGCTTATCGAGGATAGTTAATGCTTTTGTTGAAATATTTAAAAGAAGTTTCCGGTCATTAATTAAAACCTTAAAATTTTTAAAACCGAGCTTTTCCAAAGATCTTACTGCGGCCGTTATAGTTTCTGCATCGGAAAGGGGAGAGGATGAGCCGACGATGTCGGCATCGCATTGAAGAAATTCCCGATATCGCCCTTTTTGGGTATTGTCGGCGCGCCAGACGTTTTGAATTTGATACCTCTTAAAAGGCATTGGAAGTTCGTTTTGATACCGTGTTACAACGCGGGCAAGGGGAACGGTCTGGTCGTAGCGAAGGGCGACTTTTCTTTTGCCGTTATCTTCGAATCTGTACATTAATTTATCGCCGTCTTCGCCGTATTTTCCCATCAAAATTTCCTCGTATTCCAAAGCCGGAGTTTCAAGTGGCTCAAAGCCATAGGACTCAAACACCTTTTTCAGGGTATCTATAACAAATTGCCGTTTTTTTGCCTCCAAAGGCAAAAAATCACGAAAACCTTTTAATGTTTGTGGATTAATCATGTTTCTATTATAACGCAATTAAGGTATTTGGGGAATGGGTGAGGAGGCGAATTCCTTTTTTCCCTAGGACAACCAAATCTTCAATTCTCACTCCACCGAAATTTGGAAGGTATATTCCGGGTTCAATAGAAAAAACCATGCCGTCTTTTAATACGTCTTTGGAATTTGGCGAAATG
>PMIU01000021.1 GCA_003157195.1 Candidatus Nomurabacteria bacterium | reverse complement strand
CGGCTTGCCGCGGGGTAATTGATTGTTTTGTGGATAATTCGTATTCTTCTATATATTTTTTTAATTGATCATAGTTTCCACCAGTTGGTCTCAATTTTAAAATTCTCAGTACATTTCTATAACTTTTTGAATTCTTTACTGCGATTTTTAATTGTGCTTCTGACCAACTTCTTTTTCTAGACATATAATAAAAGGTATACGAGTAGCATAACATATTTTTGTATGCATACCAAATGCGATAAGAGGTTATTTTTTTGAGGCCTGGGGCGGAATTGAACCGCCGTATATTCCTTTTGCAGAGGAATGCCTTACCACTTGGCTACCAGGCCAACTACAGAAAGCTAATGCTTTCCACCTGACCCTCTCCTTTACAAGGAGAGGGTGGCATCTTTAATAAGATGACGGGTGAGGTGTACTAATCCTAACCGTTTCTTAGCAGTTCGTCAATTTTCTGTCTGTTCTTTTCGCCTAAATCTATCTCGACACCCAGAAAGGGAATTATTTTTATTGGCATATTTTTCTTCAAAAATTCCCTGATATTTTTCAAATTTCTTTTTACGAAGTCCAGCGCGGCTTTTTCTTTTGAATTGGGGAGTACGGTAATGAAAATCGTCGCCCGTTTGAGGTCAGGGGATACGGTTGCCATCGTGATGGTGATGAGTGAGGTTCTATTGTTCTCATGGCTCAAAAATTGCGCCGCAAGCTCTTTGATCTGGTTCGCCACTTTTTCATTTCTTTCCATATTACTTTTGAGTTATTGAAAAGGATTCGATGATATCTCCGGCGACGACTTCAATTTTTGATTCAAGCATCATTCCAAATTCGTTGCCTTCTGTCACTTCGCCAACTTTGGTTTTGCTTTTTTCCAAATTCACGATTTTTCCTCGGCCGATTTCAAATTCTCGGCGCATTATTCTGACTGTGCTGTTTAGCTTGATTTGTCCGCTCATTACTTTTCCGCCAATTATTTGGCGTTCTTTGGTTCGGCTGAAAGCTCTGATAATTTTGGCTTGGCCGGTCGTTTCTATTGTCTCGATTTTTGGTCTCTTTTCTTCCATTTGGGTTTCGAGCCATTCGGTCATTTTGTAAATAATTTCAAAATAAGAAATTGTGATGCCTCTCTTTTGCGCGATTTCGATGGCGCTTTTGTCAGCCTTTACATTGAACCCGATAACCAAAATATCTTCTCCCGAAGTCACTCCCTTTATGTCCGATTCGGAAATAGGTCCGACTCCTTTTACCACGATTCTGAATTCGGCACTTTCGTTTTTTATTTTATTAATTTCTTTCTCAATGGCTTCTATGGAGCCGGAGACATCAGCTTTTAAAATTATCGGAATAATTTTCTTGTCTGGCTTGGAGGTCTTGCCTCCACTTGGAGGCAAGACCTCCAAGCTCTTCCAATTTTCCGCGTATTTTTCCGCGTCAGACTTTTTTTGAAAAGTTTTAAAGGAAGCTCCCACTCTCGGCATTTTATTAAATCCCATAATGCGAACAGGTGAGGAGAAAGTGGCTTTATCTATAGTTTTCCCCATATAATTTTCTATTATGCGTGTGGAACACACTGTGTCTTCCACGACAACTGTCATTCCTTTTTTAATTATTCCGTTTTTTATTAGCAAGGTTGCCATTATTCCGCGTCTGGAATCCAAATTTACCTCAATCACAAATCCAGTCGCATCTTCGGCGCTATCTCCAGTCAGATCTTCCATTTCGGCAATGATTAAAATGAGTGACAAGAGATTATCCACTCCGGTGCCCGCTTTGGCGGATATTTCCACGTAGGGCACCTTGCCTCCGTAATTTTCCAAATAAATTTCGTTTTCCGCCAGTTCATTTTTTGTTTTTTCTATGTTGGCGTCCATTTTGTCTATTTTATTTATGGCAACCAGGCAGGGGATTTTGGACTCCACAATTGTTTTCCAGGCTTCGATGGTTTGCGGTTTTACTCCGTCAGTTGCGGAAACAACCAGGATGGCAATATCAGCAACTTCTGCTCCACGTTCACGCATTTTTGAAAATGCTTCGTGACCGGGCGTGTCAAGAAATGTGATTTTCCCCGACGCATATGGTCGGGGTCCCGACTCAGATTTATCTGGCGTCGGGATTTGCACTTCATAAGCGGAAATGCATTGGGTTATGCCTCCCGCCTCACACTCCACCACGTTTGTTTTTCGGATGTAGTCCAAAAGCGTTGATTTACCGTGATCAACGTGACCCATGACGACCACCACTGGCGGCCGAGTTATTATTTTGTCGTTTTTATTTTCTGGCATTTGATTTTTATTTTACTTCCGCTTTTTCCAAAGCCTTTTTTTCTTCATTTGAAAGTTCATAATCGGATTTTCCATTTTTGACCGGTTTGGCAAAAACGCTCATCCTGTCGCGGGAATACAAACTGGAAATAACCAGACCATCACCTTCTTCATTTAACATACCGACAGCAAAACTCTGATTACTGCCTTGGTCGGGAAATGGATTGAAGCGAATCGTCTCGAGTCCTCGAATGCTTTTCTTGAGCTTGGTATTTATTATGGCGATTTCTTTTTCAGTGTTATCTTTTGCTTTATTTAGTTTGGCGATTTCATTTTCCAATATAACGATGGTATCTTCCAAATCCTTCGCTTTCTTGCCGAGAAAAAATCTTTTTAAGCGTTTTTCGGTAATGACCACCCAAACTGCTCCTAAGAGAATTAGGAAAACAGAGATTCCGTCCAAAACAAAAAGAATTATCTCGAGCTTTGTATTCATACAATTTCAATATATACTATTTTTATGGCCAAATCAAATAAAAAGACAAATGAAATATATCTAGACTATGCGGCTTCGGTGTTGCCTAACCCAAGTTCAATACACAGTTCCGGACTGAAGGCTAAAAACAAACTGGAAAAAGCACGTAGAGTCGTTGCCAGTATTTTGGGTGCTCGACCGCCTGAAATTATTTTTACCAGTGGTGCTACGGAAAGCAACAATCTAGCGATACAAGGTGTGGTTTATGCGGCGATAGAGCAAGATTTTCTCCCACACATCATCACTACCAACATAGAGCACCCTTCGGTGCTAGAGACGTTTAAACTTCTAGAAAAAAGAAAACTCGCGCAAGTTTCTATTGTGCCGGTTGAAGGCAGTGGCATAGTAGATCCCAAAAAAATAAAAAAAGAAATCAAAAAAAATACCGTGCTTGTTTCGGTAATGTATGCAAACAATGAAATCGGCACCATTCAGCCGATAAAAGAAATTGCGAAAGAAATTCGGCATTATAATAAAGAAAACGCTAAACCTTTTCGCGTTTTCTTTCATACAGACGCTGTGCAAGCTGTAAATTATTTGGATTTGAATGTGGAGAGGTTGGGTGTAGATTTATTGACTTTGTCCGGCGCAAAGATTGAAGGCGCAGGGAGAGTCGGGGTGTTTTATAAGAGAAAAATAGTATCACTTGCGAATGTGTTCGGTGGGGGAGATCAAGAGCAAGGATTGCGCCCGGGAACCGAAAACCTGCCAGAAATTATAAAATTTTCTGAAGCTCTGGAGTTGGTGCAAAAAATAAAAGAAAAAGAAACAAAAAGATTAGCAAAACTTCGTGATTATTTTGTTTATAAGTTGTCAAAGTGTCTCTTTGACATAAAAATTAACGGCGATTTACAAAATAGATTACCAAATAATGTAAATGTTACATTTCCAAAAATCCCGAGCGACCTTTTAGTGGTTGAGCTTTCGGCAAAAGGTATCATGGCGTCATCCAAGTCTGCCTGTAAAAGTGGAGAGAGCGGAGGTTCGTACGTCATAAAAGCAATCTGTAAAAAGCCAAATGGCGACGTGGGTGGTGTGCGTTTTTCTTTGGGCCGAGATACAAAAAAGAGCGATATTGATTATACCGTCAAATCTTTATTTGGTATTTTGCAAAAACTAAAAAAGTGGTATGATTAGAGTATGGATATCAAGGAATTAAACAAAACCCAATTAATACTGCTTGCTGTTTTGCTTTCTTTTGTTACTTCTATTGCCACAGGTATAACGACCGTGACCTTAATGCAGCAAGCCCCGGCGTCTTTTACTGTGCCCGTTAACCGTGTCGTTCAGCAAACAATTGAAAAGATTCAGCAAGTGGAAGGCAAAACAGTCACCCAGACGGTAGTGGTAAAAGAAGAAGACTTAGTAGTGGACGCAATTGCGAAAAATTCCACAGCGGTTTTTTCTATAACCAGAGAAACACAAGATGCCAATTTTAAAACTATTGAAGTTTCCGCTGGACGAGGATTTGCAATTTCCACTGACGGAACAATTGCTACAGATGCCACATTTGTGCCGGACAAAGAAGTTTATTATGTAAAAAATGACAGCGGAAAGTTTAAAGCGGATTTTGTTTCTACAGACAAGAATGGTTTTTCTTTTTTGAAAATAGGAGCTCCAGTAAATGGGACGGATAAACTTGTGTTTACCGTGCCCGCTTTTGGAGATTTAAGCAAAATGAAAATAGGACAACAAGTTTTGTTGGTAGGTAATAATGTATCTTCTTCTATCTTTGAAGGTTTAAATGCTAGTAAAAGTCTGGACCTAAATGTATCGAAATCAAACGCGGGTGGCCTGGTACTTAATTTAGACGGTGAAGCGCTAGGAATAGCGCTTTCGAGCGATACCATTTCTTTTGCTTCAATCAAATCTATTACTGATGCAC
>PMIU01000026.1 GCA_003157195.1 Candidatus Nomurabacteria bacterium | reverse complement strand
CATCAGATTTCTGAAAACCCATTTTATCCAAGAACTTCAAGAGTCCCACAGCTTTATTAAAACCTTTTGTGAGAATATCAATGCTGGAGGTTCCATTAATTAAAATACTGACTTCCGGCAACTGCGGCTCAAGATATGCTTTGATTTTTTCTCTTTTTTTTCTATCCGGATCAAAAGCCAATTTCATTTCCACGGGGGCTTGCTGTCCATTTGGGGTGAAAGTAATTTGAGTATCTCTGTCTTCTATTATATTACCTATCGGGTTCGGCGGTATTTCGTAAATAGGATTATCAATTACTTCTTGCAATAATTTGATTGCTTTCTCTTTTGCGTCTCTTGGTAATGGCTCTTTGTCTACAAGAATCCATTCCTTCTTTGTTTCATTATACTGATATCTCTGGCTTCCGCTGGTCGGCAGAAATGTAAAATTATGAATAAAGGGCAGCATCGCCTCATCGTTTGAAAAAGGCGGTAAAAATTGTGTTAACATTTGTTTAAAACTTCCCCCGGCAATAGCGACAACTATTTTCTTCTTTATCAACTCCTTGATCAGGTTTGCCATGCTGTCAGTGATGAGAGTTTTACTTGCAGTAAGAGTCCCGTCAATATCAAAAGCAATGATTTTTTTATCGGGTAGCATTTTATTTTTTCTTTTTTAATTTCGCTTTTTTTACTAATTCTGATGAGCTTTGTATTTTACCACCATGTCCTACATTATATATCATTTTAATACCCAACTTTTTGTGAATCTCTCTTTCTTTATATAGAGAAGAATCCGGATTATTTGCGTCTTTTTCATCCCTGTCTCCTCCATTGGCAAAAATATGGGGCTTTATTTTTATCAACCCCATACAAACACTCATATCCATAGTACCCCTCTTGTGACTACTTATAATTACCCTATCAACTGGTTCAAAAGCTCCAATAATTTCCTTTCGTTCACCTTCGGGCATAAAAACAAAACCTTTCTTTGCGCGTAACCAATTATCATTATTTATATAAACCACCAGCTCGTCACCAAGTTTTTTTGCTTCCTGAAAAAGCCGCACATGCCCAATATGCACCGGATCAAATCCCCCGCTGACCATCACTATTTTTTTAGTCTTTTTTTTCATATCTATACCCATTCATATTTTTTCATAAACCATGCTTTTAGGAGTTGCGTAAGTGCGAAATATAAAAGCAATCCAATAAATAATAACACGAAATAAAGTGGCGGCAAAGGTAGGAACTTAAAGACTCCGGCAAAAGGCGAAAACGGCAGGTAAATTCCCACCGCAATCACACTTAGGGTAGAAACAATAAGCGGCCAGCTTGACCAGCTTTGGAAAAATGGAACTTTACTAGTACGTATAATGTGCACAATCAAGGTCTGAGATAATAGGGATTCCACAAACCAGCCGGTATGGAAAAGTGCCGGGTTAGTCCAAGCATGAAATACGTAAATCATCACGAAAAATGTGGCATAATCAAATAAGGAGCTGATCGGACCAAAAAACAAAATAAACCTTTTTATATTTTTAAAATTCCACTTTTTCGGTTTCACTAAAAGTTCTTCATCAACCTTATCTGTCGGTATCGTCATCTGGGAAAAATCGTAAAGCATATTGTTGGTCAGTATCTGCACCGGCAACATCGGCAAAAACGGCAGAAAGATGCTGGCGCCCACAACGCTAAACATATTTCCAAAGTTAGAACTGGCTGCCATTTTTATATACTTGATGATATTTTCAAAAATCCTTCTGCCCTCTTTTATGCCCTCTTTAAGCACAAGTAAACTTTTTTCCAATAAAATCAAATCTGAAGATTCTTTGGCAATGTCAGCCGCCGTGTCCACAGAAATACCGACATCCGCCGCAATTAAAGAAAGAGAATCATTGATACCGTCGCCCAAAAATCCTACCACGTGGTTTTGTAGACGCAAGGATTTTATTATTCTTTCTTTGTCGTAAGGAGAAAGTTTAGCGTACACGACAACATCTTCTACGACTTTACTCAATTCTTTGTCACTTAATTTTTCAATATCACTGCCAAGTAAAATCTTATCAGCCACAATACCCACGTCAGTGCATATTTTTCTGGTAACTATTTCATTATCCCCGGTTAAAATTTTTACTTTCACTCCTAAATCTTCCAAATCTTGAATAGTTTCTTTGACACTTGATTTGGGAGGGTCAAAAAACGCCAAAAATCCGACAAAAGTCATTTCATATTCGTCTTTTATATCAAAAACTTTTTTTCCAGCATCGGTTTCTTTATAAGCTACGGCTATTACCCGAAAACCTTGTTCATTTAATTCTTTTTCTATGCTTATTTTCTTTTCATCACCAAAATCTTTTAGAGTTGTCGTTTTTCCGTCAACCAGTACATTTGTGCAGGAAGCGATGATTTCCTCCACCGCTCCGGTCGTAACCAACATTGATTTGCTTTTATCGTCAGCTACAATGACCGACATTTTTCTGCGCGTGTAATCAAAAGGAATTTCGTCCACTTTTTTATAATTTGCTATACCCAGTTTTTCTTTGGCTTCGTCATGTTTTAATATAGCCTCATTTAAAATATTTTCTACACCTGTCTGAAAATAACTATTAATGAACGCGTAATGCAGAGATTCCTCGCTATTATGCCCAAAAATATCCAAATGTTTTTCCAGAACAACTGTTCCTTCGGTGAGCGTCCCTGTCTTGTCGGTACACAATATATCCATCACTCCCAGGTTTTCTATAGCGTCTAGGTGTTTTACAATTACTTTATTTTTTGCCAAAACCATTGCGCCTTTCGACAAATTTACCGCTACAATCGTCGGAATCATTTCCGGAGCGATACCGACCGCGACCGCAATGGCAAATAAAAATGCTTCAAACCAACTGCCTTTGAAAAATCCGTTTAGCAAAAAAACAGCCGGCACCATAAAAATCATAAATTTTAAAATCAGAAAAACAAATTGCTTCAGCTCTTTATTAAAATCGGAAATATGATCATTTTTATTTATGTCACTGGAGATACTTCCCAGATAAGTATTTTTGCCAGTGGAAAGGACGACAGCTTCCGCCACCCCGGACTCCACGCTGGTACCCAAGAAACACAAATTGCAAAATTCCAATATGCCTTTTTCTTTTAAATTTAAATCGGATACGTGTTTCTCCACCGGCATCGATTCCCCGGTCAGCATTGCTTGGTTGATAAACAAGTCCTTGGAAGAAATCAATCGCACATCGCCTGGAATGATTGTGCCGGAATATAAATAAATAATGTCACCCGAAACAACATCTCGCAATAGAATTTCCTGCTTCACATTATTTCTGATAACCGTGGTTTTGGTATGAATTATAGCTTTTAACTTATCAGCGGCTATGGCTGCTTTTGTTTCTTGGTAAAAATTCAAAAAGACACTCAAAAAAACCATTAAAATAATGACACTGGATGATCTTATGTCGCCAACGACTAAATTCACTATTGCCAAAACAATAAGCAGTAAGTTCAAAGGGCTTTTTAAAATTAGGAGCAGTTTTAAAAAATGATTTGTTTTTTTCTCTTCCGATAAATCATTAGAGCCATAAATTTTTAATCTTTTTTTTGCTTCTTCGTCGTCCAGTCCTTCTGCTTTGGATTTTAATTCCGTGAGAGCAAAAGACGGCACCTCTTCGGCAAACTTATGCAATTTTTCAAAAAGATTCTTCTGAAGAGAATTTGTCAGTTCACTATCTCTTTTGCTTTTTATAAAAATATGCTTGAGCCAGTTCATATTTTTATTATCCAACTAGTTCAAAAGAAACCTCAAAGTAGAAACTACGCGGATTTTTTTGTATTCAGGCGAGCCAGGATCTTTATCGGTGATATCAAATACACCTTGGTTACCTCTCGACACGCTACCTAAATGCGAACCGGATTCTTGTGCAAACTGCGTGGCTGAATCTTTCGCATTTTTAATAGCTTCGGCTAGCATTTCCGGTTTGACACTGTTGATGTCGGAAAATTCAAAAACGATGGAATTTTGGCTCATTGTAATACCCTGTTTAACCAGAGACAATGTGTCCTTAGAGCTGGATTTAACCAAATCAACTTTTTTAGTGTAAACCGAAAGTTGCGTAGTGGCATTGTATCTGAATAAAGAATCTTTGTAGGTGTCCTGGTAAATATTTACCGGAGCAATGTTTATTTCCGAATCGTCAAAACCTTTGGCTTTCAAAAAAGTTTGAATAGCTATAGTATCTTTCTCAATAATAGTGTAAAGCGTATCAATGTCGTTTGATTTGTCATCAAAACTTATGGACCAAATCGCCGTATCGGCTTTGACTATTTTTTCCGAAAGACCTTTGACTTCAACATATTTCCCTTGATCAGAAAAAGCCCGCGCGGACATAAAAAAAATCAAAGAAAAAACTAGCAGAACTACACTAACAAGCAAAATGCTATAACTTTTTATTTTTTCCATATCTATATTATATCACAATTTAAGATGAAGAAAATCACTGTTCCAAAATCATCATGGCCTTGGTCCTGGGCCCCACCAATCCATCCGGTACTAGATTGTGATTTTTCTGCCATTGTTTTATAACAAGAATAGTCTTTGGCCCCAGTTTGCCATCCAACACTAGGCCAAGATGTAGTTTATCATTTAGATATCGTTGTAATTCTTTTACGGCAGCGCCTTGACTACCTAACCTTAGAGTCGTAAAGCCAAAATTGTAGGCCAAGAGTCCTGAACTTACCGAAGTATTAGTCGTAGTTCCATTGCCGATATTGTTAACACAGGATTGACCACTAACTGTGCTGAAACCAGTGGTTCGGTTATCACAGCCGGAAATAATAGTTGGAATGGTATTTGAAGTTGTGACCAAATTATTAGCGCAAGATTGACCACTGACTGTGCTGAAACCGGTTGTCTTATTACCACAACCCAAGATAACAGTTAGAGTAGGGGTAGGAGAATAGTAGTTTCCCCCACCACCACCTCCTCC